>NZ_CAWMYC010000157.1:12336-42139 GCF_963872035.1 Scytonema sp. HK-05 | reverse complement strand
ATCTTGCAGCTCCTCAAAAGCTGTTAACAGGTTTTAGTTCTGGGGGAAAAGTCGGTATGCGATTTTCCTTCTTGACACAGAAGGGCATGGCAATCGCTTCTCGCTGGTCTATCTCAGATATCTTGCAGCTCCTCAAAAGCTGTTAACAGGTTTTAGTTCTGGGGGAAAAGTCGGTATGCGATTTTCCTTCTTGACACAGAAGGGCATGGCGATTGCATTCTGGCACTGGCAAGAAAGTGCAATCGCCTCCCGGTGGTCTATCTCAGATATCTTGCAGCTCCTCAAAAGCTGTTAACAGGTTTTAGTTCTGGGGCTAAGGTGTACTAAGAAGCGCTCGCCCTCGCCAATGAGAGAGCAGTTCGAGCTTGATTAGTGAGAAGATTTACTCTTACAATTTGCTACCGTGTCGCACTGCACACTTTCAAAAGCCAGTTCAAAACTACCCATCAAAGGACAGTGAACAACCCCCAAACTGAATTCGATACCCCCTGGAAAGACATACTACAGCAATATTTTGAGGATTTTATTCTGTTTTTCTTCCCCCAAGCTCATAGCGAAATCTCCTGGAGCCGGGGCTTTGAGTTCTTGGACAAAGAACTGCAACAAGTGGTGCGGGATGCAGAACTAGGGCGGCGGCTGGTCGATAAACTCGTTAAGATTTATCGCACCGGGGGCGAAGAAGCATGGGTTTTAATCCATGTAGAAATCCAAAGCCAGGAAGAAAGCGACTTTGCCGAGCGGATGTTTGTGTACAACTACCGCATCTACGACCGTTACAAGCGCTCGGTCGCTTCTTTAGCGGTACTGGGAGACGAGCGCGCAAGCTGGCGACCAAATCAATTTGGCTATCAGTTATTTGGCTGTGAAGTCGGGTTTAAATTTCCGGTAGTGAAATTGCTAGACTACCAAGAGCAGTGGTCAGAGTTAGAAGCCAGCCGCAACCCCTTTGCTACTGTAGTCATGGCTCATTTAAAAGCAATAGAGACGCGTAATAATCGCCCCTTACGCAAACAGTGGAAGCTAACTCTCACTAAGCGGCTGTACGAACAGGGCTTTTCGCGGGAAGATGTCATCAACCTGTTCCGCTTTATCGACTGGGTAATGAGCCTACCATTAGAGTTAGAGCAAGAGTTTCAGCAAGAATTAAGTCAGTACGAGGAAGAGAGACGTATGCCTTACATTACAAGTATTGAGAGAAGTGGTATCAGGCAAGGACTGTTAAAAGGCATATCCTTGGGTTTAAAGCTGAAATTTGGTGAGTCGGGTTTAAATTTATTACCAGAAATCTCTTCACTGAATGATATCAATCTATTAGAAGCAATTCTTGAGGGACTGGAAACAGTAAGTACGGTCGAGGAGTTGCGTCAAATCTATCACAACACGACCACCGAATAAGAGCGGTTTTGCAACAAAATCTTTATTGCAAGTAGACCAGTTATCATTTAAAACGCCTCCAGAAATCACTCTCAAAGGCGAAAGCACCCAGTTCCAGTTCTGGGGGAAAACAAGGGCGCTCGCTATCTCCTTTTCCTAGAACCTGGGATACTGAGCGCTTGAACAGCACGGCGCTTGGTTTGTTCGCCGCGTCGGTCGTATCTAGCAGTCAATTCAGGACTAGCATGACCAGCCAGCCGCTGCACTGTAGAGATGTCTGCACCAGAGTCGAGCAATTCTGATATAAAAGTTCTGCGGAAGTCATGAGCAGAAAAGTCATCTACCAGAGCTTGTTCACCGCGTTTTTGCAAAATGAACAGCACCGCCTGGGGCGTTAGCCGCCGCAGAACTATGTAACCAGCTTTGTTGATATGACACAGCAGAGAACCAGCCGCCCCACCTCGGACATCGAGCCAATCTTCTACTACCGGAATTGCCCCATCTGGTAAATACACAGTGCGGTCTTTCCCTCCTTTAGCGCCCCATACTTTTAAAGCGCCGCTATTTGGGTTAAAGTCGTTTAAGTTCAAAGAAACCACCTCAGCCCGCCGCAACCCAGAACCGCGCAGGATAGCAATGAGCGCCGCATCCCTAAAACCTGCGGGGGTGGGGTCATCAAAGCAGACTTGCATTAAATCAGCAATTTCTTTCTCAGTTAAAGCGCGTCCCTGTAGCTCCTTGGACACCTTAACGTTTTGGATATCTACAGCACGGGCAAAATCTTTTGCATCTATCAACTCCAGTCTCAAAGCTTCTTTTAAAACTCTCCTCAAAGCACACAGCATTTTGTTAGCCGTCGCTGGTGCGTACTTCTCTATCAAGGCAGCACGGACGGCGGCAGTATGTTTGTAGCGCAACGCTGCCCAGTCCAGGGTAAGAGCATCACAACTGCCATCGGTTAACAGTCGGGCAATTGTATCCAAGGCTTGCCGCATCGCCGGACGTGAACCAACAGAGAGTCCTGACAAATACACCGCCACTGGATGTTCGGTTAAAGGTAGTGGTGCAGTCAGCGCTCTTGGGCAGCTGACTACATCACTTTCAGTGCGTTCACTCATTTAGTTATCCGAAACTGAGTTCTCAGCCGCAGCATTCTCGTAAGTAATTAAGTAATTCTCTCAGATTTTGTTGATGTGCGATCGCTCTTTTGATGAAGTTGCGTGGGAAGCGATTGCCCTGCTCCCGCACTGCGCTCTCTTGCATCGCCGAACGTCGAACCCGCCGTCCGGTGCAGTGCGGTGTTAGACCGCACACGTATTGAAGTTGGGATTATTTATTTTGGTGTTCCTCATCCTCTGTGTCAGAAATCAACAAAACTCTTTTTCCAAACTCTTTAATATTAGGTATCCTAACTATGTCAGAAGGAAGCCCGAATAACATCCGCATGGGACGCTCACAAGCGACAGATACCAGATCAGAAGTTTCAAAAAGTTTTTGTTCAACTTGGCGGATGTATTCAACTAAGCCACGTCCCCTTGAAGTCAGTGGAGCTATATATTGAGGCTGCATTTCTCTCTCAAACCAGTCAATTAAGTAGTCTGAGTAATCAATCCTAGCTAGATTTTGAGAGATGAGAAATCGTGTGTAACTGTGTAAGAAGTCATGCTCGTATGAGCCAACCCCAAGCCCAAATTCAGACTGATCAATTTCGAGATAAATATCTGCAAGATCAGTAGCAAGAGACATCCCAAAATATATGTGTCTACATAAATTAGTAAGACCGTTACAAAAAAGGTCTAGGTAAGTTAAAGGAAATGATGCATTTCCAGAATGCCCTCTTACCATTGTTTTGAGTAGTTCTGGGTACTCAAGGAGATTTGAAGAAACAGGACCCACAGATGTCATAAGTTCTTCGCTAGACACCATGTCAAGTCTATTCGCCTTTAGAACGGGGATATAGGTATACTCTCTGTCTCGTTCTGGTATGTTCAAGTAATACCTTGCATCAGTGTAGTAGGTCAAGCCAGACTGAGGGTCATGAAGAAATAAGTAAACAGGGAGTGGAAAGCATTCCCAGTAAACCTTATGTTTTGGATCTGGATAAAATGCCCAATGATCTCCTTTATCGCGTAGATATGATGCTCCCGATTTAATTTGAGCAGCAGCCAGTCTTCCGGGAGCCTCTCCATTAGAGACATACTCTATTTGTCCATCTATTCCCACATCTGCATTAGGAGTTTCTCTAAAGATGAATCCGATGTTATTGAGGTGCATAGAAACTGCCAAAACTCCTTGGCGCTCTGTGAAATAGTTGTCTGATACCTTCGGGAACATCAATGTTGAATCTCCACACGCAGTTAACGATCCAGTTTAGATGAACTGACTCTGCGATTGCATAAAGGCAGTGGGCACATGGACAATCACCCTTTGGGCACTGTCACCCGGAAAATCGCATGATTGCGGGCGCTCCTTACTCCACTAAAAAACCCGGTTATCTGACCGGGCTTTAGTGGGGCAATATCCCCAAAGGTTTGTTATAGAAGTTAGTTATAAGTAGGTAATCTAACTAAGACTACAACCAGAGCGTTGTCAATTTCGGAAAACTGTTACCCAGTTCTAAAAATTTCCTCGCATCGAAAAGGCTTACATCAGCCCCGCCACTTCGACTATCTGGAAGTACTTCATCATTTACTTACTGCATTACTGCATTACTGCATCACTTACTGCATTAATCTTCTACTTCCTTAAGTGCTTCATCCAGCAAAAGCCGCACAATCTCAGCCTTTTTCCTGCCCGTCTTCGCCGCTAGCACAGACAGCTTGCGGTGCATCGACTCGGTTAAATCCACGGTTAATCTTACTGTCGGTTCCTTGGGAGTGGTTGAGTAAAGTTGAGACATAAGTGATGGTTTTTTGGGTTCTTGAGTGGATGTAGGTTTTTCAACTGGCTTTGCCACTGGCACAGTTTCCTGTTCTGGCTCTGGTTTAGCCTCGTCTTGAGTTTCTGTCTCTTTGACGTGGGGTTGCTCCTTGGAACCATAAACAAATTCACTCGCTAGGGCATCATCGAGGGGCTTTCGCTTCTTGGTACTCATGGCACCATCCCCATAATTTCTTTGAACAGCCGCTCATATTCCCTAGCTGAGTCAGTTGCTGGACGACCTGGTAAATCCCAAATTGTTGCGGCTTGACCAAAGGTGTCTGCGATCGCTTGCTTATTGTGAATCACCGTAGAGAGCACCGTCACTTCTTTTGTTTTACCCAGGAGTGCGATCGCTTCATCTAATAGCTTTGTCCCCTTAACAGCACGGCTAATAAATATAGCTGCTTTGGGTGGACCACCGCGCACAGATTGAGCTTGCTTGATTAACCGCACAGAATCAGAAGCCGATTGCAGGTCTAAACCTGTTGGTTGACAAGGAACCACAGCCAAATCAGCCCGAAACAAAATCGCCCTGGTGGGTTCGGCAAGACCGGCGGGTCCATCCACAATGAGATAATCACACTGCTTGGCTAACTCTGGAATTTGCTCTAGTAGTTCATCCGGTGATTGCAGCACAGTAGCTGGAATTGGGTTATCTTCCATCGACTCAAGCCAAATTGAACTGCTGCGTTGAGCATCAGCATCTAAAAGTTGAACCTTGTGACCTTTGCGGCATAGCCAGCAGCTCATGTGAACGGCAGATGTGGACTTGCCACACCCTCCCTTTTGATTCAAAAATCCTATAACTGCGCCCATTATTCATTCTCTTGCTCAAGTAATTACTGCCATACTGAATCACTTACTGCATTACTGCATTGATGCAGTAAGTATAACTGGAAAGTAGCTCGCGGGCGTGTGGAGTCAGCCAAGCGAACGAAAAACCTTGGAGATAGCGCAAGGTAATGGTGTCTGTTCAGTAAAAATTGTTAACAAGTTTATCAAAGTCTTGGTTAAAGTTGTTAACTGCTTTAACCTATTGTTGTCATTAGTTGTTAACAGCTTTATGAGTGACTTGATTGCCAAGGGCGGGCGTGGAAATAAAGCCCCTTATGAAACAACGCTTGTGAGGGTTCCGCTGCCGATTAAGCCAATGGTTGAGAAGATAACAGCGCAATGGCGAAAGTTTTTTGAGCAAGGCTCGGATGAAGTGACGGAAGGGGCTGGCGAGATGTTGGAACGGGTGGAGGCTGCGATTGCGTTGAGCGCAGTACCTAGAGCGGAGCGTCTGTGTCAGGAGAAGGCGATGCAAGAGAGCGCAGTGCCGGAGGCGATTGGGCAAAGCCCAGTGCCAAAGGCAATCGCAACTCCTCAAGAGAAACCTGTTAACAAGATTGATTATGAAGCTGTGCGCGATCGCTATCTCGCCTCATTGCGCCTGGGGAAGCAAGCACCGGAGTACAAACGGGCGAAGCAGCACATTGACGCATTTATCAAGGAGTTAGAGAAAGCTGAAGTTTGAAGTTAATCGCGTTTCCGTTTCCCCCAGAACCGCTAAAAACCACGGTGAGCGCGGCTGCACTAGCGTTCCCTGAGCCAGCCCAAGCAGCTGGAACAGGCAAAGCAACAGAAAAAAGGAGTGGTCGCCCACTCCTCCTAGTGTTGCCGCTCCAGCTACTTGCCTCGCTAGTCCAGCCGCGCCAATCCCCGGACTTTCTCTGGCACTGGCTCAACTTCAGCCGCTGAAATTGGTTTAAACGTTATTAGCCGTTCATAGGCGTTTGAGCCGTCCTCTG
Organism: Scytonema sp. HK-05; assembly: GCF_963872035.1. Taxonomy (NCBI): domain Bacteria; kingdom Bacillati; phylum Cyanobacteriota; class Cyanophyceae; order Nostocales; family Scytonemataceae; genus Scytonema; species Scytonema sp. HK-05. The sequence continues at coordinate 36,050 of NZ_CAWMYC010000157.1, read as the reverse complement.
CCTTCCCAGTGCAGCGACTAAACCAGATTGCTGGGTCAAACTTATTGGAGGGCGATCGCCTGATGTACTGCTGTCCTCCCCAGCTAACAACAGCTGGTCCATGTTGGTCTTTTCGTTCCACCGTTGCGCCAATCGCTGACCAGTCAAAGGTTTTAAATGACGAGAGCGGGTATTGGTAATTGGGCGCTGTTCTGGGGGCTAACCGTTCCAGCGCTGCTGTCATTTTCTCAAGCGTTGCAGCCATTTTCTCAAGTGCCAGCGTTTGCCGTTGCTGGATTTGTAGCCAGGTGTGAATTTGTTCTGGTGTCATGTTTGAATAGTCCTTGTGTAGTTCTGGGGGAAAGCTTGCAATTGCCTTCCCCCATCGTCTTAGCTGTACTGCTTCACCCGCGCTTCAAAGTCAGCGACGGCGTTAGAGTACCTAACAAAGTAATGCCCATATTCGGTTGCCACTTCATCAGGTGAAATCGAGACATAAGTTGCCCATTCTCGGCAGCCCTGCCCTGGCAGCGATTCCTCACACAGCCAGACCCAGCGCGAGCCCACTTGCTGTTTTTTGATAGCTGTCATTCCTAGTTTCATAGTTCCTCCTCTGGTTGCCCCAGCACTCGCCGGGGCGTTTAGTTCTGTGGGATTAGCTATTGGCTTGCAGTTCCAAGCGTGCAATGCTCTCGCGTTTCTCCAACTTCAAAACTGAAAATTCGTTGCGTCTCAGGCAAAGTTGAATAAAGCAAGACTCACGCTTGCTGCGGTACTGGCTCAAGATTTCTTGCTGTTCCCAGTAGTTGGGGTGTTCGTCAAGTAGCTGCTGCCGTTTGGCTTTGCGCTGTGCATCGTTGCGGAGTGCTGCGTCAAATGCGATCGCACTATCAATCTCCGCTTCAATCTGCTTGGTGGTAGTGCAGGTCTGGTCAATTAACTGGTCAAGGTCAAATACTTCTGCTTGGAGTTTTGCAATTGCGGTTGGATATTCGTTGAGGTTCATGGTTTACAATTTCAATGGTTAAAGTTTTGGCTTGGGCAGTTTACCGACTTACCCAGGTCGCTTTTTTAGAACCAGCTACTGTCGTAGTAGTCGCCCATTAAGTCTTGTCTTTCTTGTGTTAACTCAAACTCTTGCTCTAACCGTTCGGTGTCGATATCCAACCGCAAGTCTGCAATCGCCTTTAAGATTGTTTGGATGTCTGCACTGTCGCTGCCTACGACGTAGTGGTTTTGCAAGAATGCTTCAGCTTTACCGATGAACTGCTCAAGGGTGAGCGCCAGTTGATTTGCTGCTGATGGTGCTTGAATTGTCATAATGGAATTAGTGTTTTTAATCGATTCCCGGTTGGTAGCCGGGTTTTTTGTGTTTACCCTTTTATTATACCAAGTCCACCAAGTATAAATAGTGTTTTTATGTAAAGATTGCATAAATATTACGCTACAATTTACGCAGTGGACTAGGTAAAAAGTATGGGCAACCCAAGGGCTTTTGAGGGCAAGAGAGAGGCGACACAGTTTAAAGCAGCGGGAGAAGAACCGCTAATAGCGAAAATTGATTTAAAAGTGACCGAAACAATGAAACAAGAGCTAAGGGCTATTCCTGGTTGGCAGGCAAAACTTAGGGATGCGATCGCCCAGTTGATTGAAGCTGAACAATGTAAACAAATGTAAACTAAAGTTATATTTACCGAGTGGACTTGATATAATAGAAGAGTGGAAAGCAGAACGACGTGGAACCGGAGGCAAAGAACTGGTAGCGCGGGGACCAGAGAAACGACAGGGGGCGAGTGAAGCTAACCACCAGCTGCGGAAGAAACCAAACCCGCGACGGCAACAAAACCGCAGCTGCAAGCCACAAGGCAACCCCCCAGCCACCGGAGCGCAGAGAGGGCGAACGACCTGGGGAACACTGCCCTGGGGGAAGCGCCACGACTGGCTGATGACTAATGACTAATGACGAATGACTCTTGACAAATGTGCTAGCAGCCGCAGGTAGGCGTGGGCGACGGGCAAGCGCTACAGGAATAACCGCCGCGTTGCCGCAGCAGTTTTTTCTTTTTTCCTGTGCTGTTTGCGCGTCGGGCTGAGGGCTTAGGGCAACGCCTACCGGAGGCTGCCCGTGGTTGTCAACTAGCACTTCTTACGGGTAATTCCTTATTGTTCCCCTGGGCGCATTCATAACTAACATCTGCAAGGGTGATTTTCGGGGGGATTTTAAGGGCGATCGCCTTCTTGCCCAAAAAGAAGCCCCTTCCAGGAGGTAGGGGTAACAGAACGTGACATTAGCTTGCGCTTTGCTAGTTTTTAAATGCAGGCAGGGACGACTTATGCAGTTGGGGCGATTGCCTCCCTTCTGGCACCTTTGCAATCGCGATTCTCGGCTAAAACAGTGATAAAAGAAAGCTACTTTAAGGAAAACGCTCTTTTATGCCGCAAATTACTCAAGCTTCAGACTTGCTACCGCTTGCAGAAATCATTAAAGGTATGACGGGTAAATCCTGTTGCCAAAGGATCTTGACTGATGGTAATCAACTCCGCCTTTACCTTGCAACCAGAGTTTCAAGTTCAATTGAGCCTGAACCGAATGAACAAGAGGAATGGATATTTAGCGCACAAACAACTTTTTGGAAGCTTACGTCTATGAATCAAGCAATGTCTCTTTACGAGGAGGAAGATGCGCTAGGGCTCATCGCATTTGGTCATCAAACGATAACAACGTCACAGGAAAACGCAGCGAGCATTAACGAGAAAATTCGTGTGTTGGAAGGAACCTATCTAATAGGTTTAGATTTCCCATATTCTACCTTTAATCTCTCATTCACTTTTGACCCTCAGCCCGAACTCACTTTTGACCCTCAGCCCGAACTCACTTTTTCTCTGAAATATCGTCTCACTCTAATGCCAGACTTAGAGGAGCCTGATTTAGCGTACTGGGAACTAATTACTCCCAATCAGATGCTTCTTAAGTTTGGACCTGGTACCGCTTGGTCTTATACAGCGTTGCAGTCATAATAGACAGAAAACAACCAATTTTTATAGTTAAGATGATTTCATCCTAACTTTGAATATCTGAGCAACCATTCAGATGTGATTTGACACTTTGTGCGCTTTGGGCGATCGCTGCGAAGGCACTGGCGCTCGTCAATCGCAATTAGTTAGATGTTGCGTGCCAAAGGAAGCAAGTGTTTGTATTCGTCAAAAACGTATTTCCATCTGTCGCCACAAGCAACCCTGCTAACAAATCTTGGACTAACGCCTAAAAGTTTTGCAACATCAGACTGTTTTCGTCCTTCGCAAAGAAGCTTAAAAATATTTCTTATAAGTCGTTCCGAGTACTTGCTCTGTCCATTGTTTTCGCCCCTATTGTTGTGAGGATGCCTAGCACGTTCATGAATATCGCGGTTGTTGTCAGAATAAGTGCCAGCATAAAGATGATTCGGATTGACACAGCGCCTATTGTCGCAAGTGTGACAAATCAATAAACTGTCTGGAATCCTGCCTTTGAAAATCATGTAGGCGGCTCTGTGAGAGTGAATGTTGATTCCACCTATACCGCCTACTCTGAAGCTTCCATAGTGATTTTTGTCCATTCCGTGCCATTCCCAGCATTCGTTGTCCCCTCGCTGGGGAAACTTAGCCAAAAATCTATCTCTTGCAGAGACAACCATTTGATACAAATCTTGCTCCAGAAACCGTTGACGGTGGGCATCCCTACTCTTTTTCCATTCGTCTGTGCTGCAAAGCCTGCAAATACTTTTGTAGCCAGTTGGTTGCCTCTTGTCTTTAACAAAATCAGTAATGGGCTTGTTCCGTAAGCACTTTCGACAGGTGCGGTTTTGCTGTTGTTCGTTGGGTGCGGAAGCTGTCAAGCGTGTAATTGCTCCTTAACTTTGTATGGGTTGGGGGTCACGTCTGGGCTGTAGTTGGTAGTTCTCCGCAGGCGTGTTTTCCCACGGGACTTCTATAGTACTTTTGATCTCCCTCAAAAAGTTAGCTTGGCGATCGCATTGCGTTTCTGTTGGTCACTTACATCTAGGTAACGCTCAAGCGCTGATAGGGTCTTGTGTCCAGAAATAGACTGGATGTGGCGTAGTGGTATGCCGCCGTCGCTCATGACTGTTAGTGCGGTGCGGCGAAAGGAATGAGTAGAGACACCCTCTATACCCAACCTTAAACAAGTTTCCCTGAGGATTAAATCAGCGGAAGCCTTGTGGATATGCCCTAAGCCATGCCTACCAGGAAACAAGAATTCCTTTTGGCGGTTGGGATTGTACTCCTCAAGGTACTGCCTTAAAGTTGGGTGTACTTCAATTTCCCTGGTTTCCTTCTTGCCTTTGGTGTTGTAATAGCGAAACAAGATTTTAGACCTAACGCCCATCTTCCCGAACACATCCCCAGTCAACAGGGTGCAAGCTTCATTGATGCGACAAGCGCAATACAGGCATACTCCAAACAAAGCGCGATCGCGTGGCTTCACAAAACCCGAGGTAAATAGTAAATTAATTTGGTCGGCTGTTAGGATTTCTGCCTTGCCGAAGCGGTTGATTTTCATGGGGGTTTGGGTACATTATCTTCCTATGCAATGACAATGTAACTGACTTTAACCCTGATTCTTTCGTTCCTCATGCTGTGGTATTCGGCGTAGTTAATCCAAGCTTATAGGAGGTAATTGCTGGAACCCTGATGACTTCGTTGACATTATTAAATCTGCTTATGATAGCGCTGATATCACCGATTACAGCTATAATCCACTATCCTTAATGTGTGGTTGATAGCAGGGTGGGCAGTGATGGCAGAATCACCAATGGTCGGTTGTCGGGTTCCTCAGCATTGGCACGAGCAAATTAAGCAAATAGCAGCTGCCAGTGGACGAAAAGAATCTGATGTTGTACGTGAGGCTGTGGCGCAGTACTTGGGTGAGGTTAGCCCTGGTGCAGTGTCGGGAGCTCTAGCTTCTCTTGAAAATCGTGTAGCAGTTCTAGAAAGCAAACTTGCTGGATTGGGGCGATTAGTGGGCTGAATTAATTTTGAGGAACGTTAATTATCGGAGATACACGCGCATTAATCCAATGCGATTCATGTGAAATACTCTACCTAAGGGTATTGAAGATTTGGCAGGGATATGCTAGCGAACCGCAAGGGGCAGCTCCTCCGAATCAAGATGTGTTTCATCGCTACTTTGACTCTGGTGTCCAAAAGGCTATATTTAGTCCTACTTGCTGTTTGGTAGTCCCAGCTTTTTACGGAATTCTGGGTCGTAAGTTGCTTGTTCCCAATTGTCGGCTTGTTTCACTTGCTCTGGTGTTAGGTTTTTAATATTACGGAGGTTAGTGCATACGATTTCGTTTTCATATCGCTTTACACACCCAAGCTTGGCACCTTTGAGGTCGGCATCTTGGAGCTTGGCACCTAGGAGGTTGGCATCTTGGAGCTTGGCACCTTGGAGGTCGGCACCTTGGAGGTTGGCATCTTGGAGGTCGGCACTTTGGAGGTCGGCACTTTGGAGGTCGGCAGTTTGGAGGCTGGCACTTCGGAGGTAGGCACCTTGGAGGTTGGCACCTTGGAGGTAGGCACTTTGGAGGTCGGCACTTTGGAGGATGGCACTTTGGAGGTTGGCACTTTGGAGGTTGGCATATTGGAGGATGGCACCTAGGAGGTTGGCATCTTGGAGGTCGGCACGTTGGAGGATGGCACCTTGGAGGTTGGCACGTTGGAGGTAGGCACGTTCGAGGTTGGCACGTTGGAGGTAGGCACCTTGGAGGTTGGCATATTGGAGGTCGGCACCGTAGAGGTTGGCATCTTGGAGGTAGGCATCTTGGAGGTTGGCACCTAGGAGGTTGGCATCTTGGAGGTCGGCACCTTGGAGGTCGGCACCTTGGAGGTCGGCACGTTGGAGGTTGGCACCTTGGAGGTTGGCACTTTGGAGGTTGGCACGTTCGAGGTTGAAACTTGCAAGTTGGATATTATTTAAAGAAACACCTAGCTTAACCAGTTCTTGAAGTGCTGCGATTCTTGCACGACTATCTTTTTGTTCCTTTGCATTCTCAACAGTTTTCCAATATCTGTCAATTTCCATCTGTCTTTGGGCAGTAAACCCTAAAAATACTGCTAAAGCAACGATAGGAATAAAAACAAACCCAACGAACTTTAAACGACTACTCCGTCTGTATTTGATACTTTTTACAATAAATTCACCAGCCAAATCTGATAGCGCTAAACTTATATTTTGTTCTTTTTGAAATGCTTTAGCTTCATTTAACTGTTTCCCCAGCAACAAGTCGTCTTTCGACTTCCCCTTATTTCTCCACTCAACTGCTGCTGCTTCAATTTTACGTTTCTGTATCAATCGTTCTCTATTTTCATTTACCCATTGACGCAACCTTGCCCATTCCCGTATCAGTGCTTCATGAACGACCTCTACTGTTTCTTCTCCTGATTTATCGTTGCGTCCTGTTACGACCAATCGTGTTGAAGAACCTGCTAAATCAATCACTAAGTCCCAATTCTGATGACCAATTTCCTCACGGGTTGCTACTCGTCGGGTGTCTTCTGTTCCTTCACCTAAGCGCACTAAAGAAAGAAAAATACGCTGTGCTTGCTGTTTTTGTGAGTCATTGAGTTTGAGATAAACTTGTTCGCTGTGTTTGATGAGTGCTTGTTTGACGCCGCCTATTTCATCATAAGCTTTATGCGTCAATTCAGAATTGTTCTGCTTTGACCATAATTGAGTTAAAGCAAATTCTAATAATGGTAAATTACCGGGTTCTTGACCCACATCATCTAGTATTCTTTCTGCTAGATGTGTCTGTAGTTGTACGCTTAACTTTTGAGCAGGTTGTTCAATGGCTGTTTGTAATTCTTCTCGACTCATTAAAGTTAGTGGCTTGTGTCCAAATTTCTCTAATGCTTCACCAAATGGGCGATAAGAGAGGACGTAACCGTAGAAATCGGCTCGTAATGTAAAAACTAGTGTTATGTTTTTTTGGTTAATAGCTAAGAGTAACGTATCAATGAAGCGCTGTTGTTCTTCCTTGTCTTGGCATTGGGTGTAAAGTTCTTCAAATTGGTCTACAACTAATAAAAAGCGTTTTTGTGGTTGATTTTCTAAAATCTGGGATGCAACTTGATGTAATTTAACTTCACCTTTCTTTAAACTTTCTGCGAGTTTACCAATTTTGATAACTTTCTCCACATTATCAAGATTAGGTTCCAATTGACGCACTAAGGTAAGGGCAAGTTCATCAAAGGGTTGACTTTTAGGACGAAATGATGAAATCAACCAAATCCCTTCTGAACGCAATCTTGGAATTAACCCAGCAAACACAACAGATGATTTCCCACTTCCACTTGCACCGATGACTGCAACTAGTGGTTGTTGGTGAGTCATTTGAAACAACGCATCCGTAGATTTCTCTCGTCCAAAAAAGAATGCTGCATCTTTCTCACCAAAAGCAGACAAGCCCTGGTAAGGGTTGGGGGGAATATCACCTGCGACAAATTGAATATCAGATGGATGGATGGATGTAACTTTTAGAACTGGAGTTTGGTCTTGTTTTAACCCGACAAGCACAGCACAACCCAAATTATAGGCAAACTGCACCTCTTCTCCTGCACCGAGTGCATCATAGAAGGCGACAGCAAAGGCAATAGCAGCTTTATCCCCAATTGCTTGATTCATGCCAATCACATATTTAATGTATTGGCTGATGGCTTGGGCTTGTTCTTCTGAGTAGCAAGCATTGAGAAGAACGCACTCAACGCCTTTGACTGCAAATAACTTAAACAACTTAGACAGCGCTTCTTTTTCTACGAGCGCTGGTTGTCCCGTTTCATCTTCCAGAACAATACCATCAACTCCGGTGCCGTGACCACAGAAGTGAACAATTTGAGGCTTATGTTCTAGAATAGCTAGGTAAAAGTCACGCGAGCGCACTGCCCATTTTTGTACTAACCGAAATTGTTCGCGGTGCTTGAGCGCATAATCAATTTCCCTCACTTCCTCATCCAGCCGTAGCCTAGAGGTGCTTGCAGGATTTGCAGCCAGAACCAAGATTGTTTTGACAGGCATAGGAGTGGAGCATTGCTACCTATATTTTGCGACATTAAGCTTTGACAAGAATACTACATCAATCATGCGCTGTGACAGGCGGAGTACAATTACACTCAACAGGTTAATCCTGTGATGCCGTGAGATTTTCGACGCACTGCTAAAAACCCAACCCAGCCAGCACCAAAACCACAAGAGGGTTCTCCCATCCAGAATGCGCCGCAGCTTGCGCGCGCTCTTGCGGCGCAAGGTATACGAAACATCAGCGTAGCCCAGAATCCTTGGGCAGCAAAGTTTGATCTCGATAATGATGGTATTGCTTGTGAAAGTTAATAAATATTAAGCGTCTAGTAATGTGTCTAGTATACAACTAGTTTTTCTGAGATTTTCCACGCTTGATATTTGTCTAGTTTATGTCTAGTGAGTAGTGAGAAAAGTGCTAGTATTGCACTAGACAAGTTACTAGTGGATAAATACCATGAGTGAGCGGGAACGGATACAGCTAAATCTCAGACTGGACGGGCATAAGGATTTATATGAAGCGGTAAAGGATGCTGCTGCTAGACAGAACGCTAGCGTCAACGCCTTTGTGATAAATGCTCTTAAAGCTGCGGTGGGGTGGGAAATGACTAATCATACCGCCGATACTCCTATACCTAACGTAGAGGCGATTGTGGAGGCAGTTAAGAAAGAGCTAGACGCAACACTAGACACAAAACTAGATACAAAGCTAGACGCAACACTAGACATAAAGCTAGACACAAAACTAGATACAAAGCTAGACGCAACACTAGACACAAAACTAGACACAAAACTAGCAGAGTTTGAGCAGCGATTGCTGGTAAAGCTAGAAGCCTGGTAGAAGAGTGTAAGGCTACCAGGCAGCATCAGGATAATCAAATTGTAGTACATCAGAACTATCAGGAAGTGCGATTGCCTTTACAGGCACTGCGCTCCGCGCAATCGCTTGTCTTGAAGAAAATGAAACTTGGCTCACAATCACAAGCGGGGAAGGCAATTGACGCATTTATCAAACAGTTGGAGAAGGAAACCGAATGAAGAATCAACCATGCTCAATCTGTAGTGGTGCCGCTTGTCGTGATGGAACCCGCACCTTGGGCAGCAGCGGTATTGCCCAAGGTGCGACTATTCCTTTATAGAAGGTACATTGCCCCGTCGTAGTACGCTTTTGAAGCGCACTTCTTAAGCCGTAAAGGAGGCAATCGCCTTCTTGCTCAAAAATATGCCCCTGCCTTATGGAAGGGGCAACAAAATTGGTTTTTGGCTTGCGCTTGATAATTCTTAAATGCAGGTGAAGATGGCTTATGCAGTTGGGGCGATCGCTAAAACGCTATGTAAAGGGTTGCAATAAGCGTACTTCAACGTTACCTGTAGAGTTTCTAAAATTTTGCGGCACTCCCCCGTGAAAATCAGTCGAGGTACCACTTCCCGCACTTGCTGACGCCGTCGATCCGCGCACAGGCTCGAGCCGCGTGTACACTGTTGTTCACTGACTGGGTGCGCTTGCCGGAGAACGGACCGCACTGCTTCCATCCTTGCGACTCGGCGTCGGCGTTGCTCTTGATGCCGCTGTCGGTCAAATCGTACCGCTTGTAGCTGCGGTCCACCCAGACCTGGTCACCCGATCGCCATCCGGACTTAATCTCAGCCCGACTGTAGGTGTCTAGCAGGCTCTCGTTCTGCAGCTCGACCTCGCGACCGTTGAAGCTGAATGAGGCTCCAGACCCCACCCTCCTAAAGCGTCCAACCACAGCCTCGCCGTCGCATGAGGACTGGGTCGTCTGTATCAGCGAGTCCTCTCCTTGCTCGTAGGACGGTGTGTTATCCTCTTGAGTTGGCGTTACTTGCTCTTGATCAGGAGTAATCGCTTCATTGTCTTCTGCAGAATTCTCTGGCTCAAGTTGTCCGAGGACGGGGACGGTGTTAAATAACAGAGAAGCCGTGATAGTGCCGATGGCAGTCATACGACTTATTTTCTTTAAATTCTTTTTAATAAGGTAGGAGTGCATATTTTCCTTTTTTTCAAACTAAAAAAGTCTATATCTACTCTGTTTTTGGGGCTTCATTTTACGCAAAACCCCTTTTTTTGTCATAAAACGTTACCTTAGCTATTCAAGATTGTCGTTTCTTTTATCGAATTACTTATGTTTGCAGAAGCTACCATTCGCAATCGTCAACACCTGATTGAAACGCAAAAGCACTTTATACCGCAGCTACAGCACCAGAGCAATCCCAGTAACAAAAAACCCCGGTGATGAGCCGAGGGTTTTGCTTTACAAGAATTAACGTTTTATAGACCTATTTCGGCTTTCCGGGTTAACCCGGAAGAGAACCGGTTTCCGGTTGGCTGACAAGAACACCCGGAAATGCTTCCGGGCTAGTCCGGACTAGCTTCCGGGTTTTCTCCGGTTTCCGGATTCCGGTTTCCGGGTGGGCTTTTAGTGGCATTCTGGAAACCACACTCCTTACCGGAAGGCATTTCAAAATTAATTTGGTTCAAACAGATTGGGGTTGGTTAGCTTACCTTTCTTCTTGCTGGCTAACTGTCTCATTAGATAGCGTAGATACTCCGCCTTGCTATCGAAGTCATCCGGCTTTGTAATCTTGTCCAAATTCTTGTTAGCGCTGTTTAAGTCGTATTCCTTCCCCGTTGTCTTGCGCGTCACAATCCAAGAGAGAAGTTGTTGTTCGTGGCTGGTTAATTCTGATGGCTGATTAATTGGGCTATTATCATTTTCTAACTTAGAGGTTGCAGGTTCTTCGACTTCAATACTGAAACTAGCTTCAAGCTTTTGGATAGTTTCGCTCAACTTATCCTTGTTCTTTGGCTGTGCTGGTGGTTCCGAATACAATTCTGGAAATATTGTTAACAGCGTTCTTACGGGGTCAGGCTGTCCGTTACCTGGATGCAATTCTGTTTTCAACCATTCGGGTACAGCGCCCAATTCACCACCTTTGATAGGGCTACCAAAATTCTCAGGATTTGCCTTGAAGTACTCACCACTAGCAACATTCATCTTACGGAGTCCGCCAGCACTGACGGATTTAGCCACACAACCAATGAAGTTGACCGAAGCCTTGAACGTGTCGGCTAGTCCCGCCGTCGCCTTGCCTACCACAGAAGTGAGGTTAGAAGCGTGTAGGACTATGATGAGCGTGCCGCCACACTTAGCGAATCGTGAAAGCAGGAATTGAATTGCCCAGAGTCGTTGCGATTCCTCAAGCAGTGATAGCAACCGCATTGCCTCATCCACAATGAGCAGTAAGTTCTTATGGGTGTAAGGTTCACAGCCGTCCAAGCCTTTAAGGAACATCAACAGGTCACGCGCTACAAAGCCATCGGCTGTATCTGCATCTTTACCCGAATACTTGAGAGCGCTGGTCAGATTGCAGCTAAACGGGTAAACGTCCACCCCAGCCGTGAAATATTGCACATTCAGCCCTGGGTCAAGTGCTTTGGATAAAGTAGCCAGTATTGCTGCTAAAGTGCCTTTTCCGCCTCGTTGAGTGCCTGCGATTGCAATTATCTGTGAACCCATCATTTCATCAATTCTGAAGCCGGATGAGATAAGAGCATCAATCACCGCCTTGGCTCGTTGGTCTAAGGGCATGGAGGCGAAGGACTGAAATGTTGTAAAAATGTCTTCACTGGCAGATGGTTCGGTCTTGGGGGTATCAAGAGCGCCAGTTATCTGAGGTTTTGGCAGCTCTACAACATTGGGCTTTGGTAATTCAACAATGGTAGTTTGTGGCAATTGTACAAAAGTAGGGACGACGGTTTGCTGAATTGCTCTGACCTCATCAACTTTAACCCTGCTGTCAACGGCAACGTTTTCTAGGTGAGCATTTAATGACTCTCTGTTGGGTAGCGATCGCCCAGAGAACTTCTCAAACCAACTCAACAGCCAACGATAGGCATAGAACCGCTTACCTGGCTCTACTTGAACTAAGTACTCATCAACCGTTTCAAAGTTGGTAAACAAAAAAGTGTACTCTATTGCGTCATGCCTTGGCAGAAACTTTATTGTGTCTCCTAAATGATTGACTTGATGGTCTTGCCTTGCGTCAAAGTCTCCCGCCCTGGCTAGAGCATCCAAGAAGTTACCACGCACAAAAGGCAGCGGGGCTATTTCCTTGGTGCGGTTAAAATGTTCTACCACAGTCCACAACCAGGCTGCACCGCCAATCATGCCACCAACAAGCATAAAAGGGTTTATGGCATAGCAAACAGTTCCAACGCCAGCTGCAACAATTCCCAAAACACGGGCAGTATCCGCTTCTGCCTCCACTGCGAGTGCTTGCTCAAATAACTGGTCTTTTCGTTCCTGTAGCCACATTGCAACGTTCCCAGCTTCAAGATGTGAAAGACTGGGGTATTGGTCACGCAAGTATTCAGTTTGACGGGTTGTGATCTTGGGGATGTTGTTGTTAGGATTGACCATATAAGAACCTATCAAGAGTTACAAAAAGCGCTCTGGGACTGCGTTCCATTAGAGCGCTTTAAGTTTTTAGTCTTTGGTTAGTTGCCAAATAGCAAAGCCAATTTCACCTGCAAGCATCGTTGCAATGTTAAACATGATACAAGTGAGGATTGTTAATGGTTCGGTATAGGCGAATGGGTTGCGTGCTGCAAAGGTTGTTACCAGGTCGAACATCCAGATTGCTAGGCTAATTAAACCAGCCGTTGAGCGATCGCGCATCCCAGCAACTTTATAATCTCGCCATAATTCACCAACCAGGTCAATCTTGCCACTTGGCTTAGATTCCAGGTCATAGACCATGTGGTCTTGCAGTTCTCGCCGTGCTGAATCTGGGTTCTTGCCTCGTAGGGCGTACGCTTCGACTACTTGCAGCCCTACTGCGACGAGGAATGCCAAGTAGAAGAACGGGTTGAACACTGCTGCCGGAACATTGAACCATGACCACCCCACCTCGAACCAGGGGAAAACGGAACGCTGTCTAAATACTGTTTGCCAGATGGAATCAGCGCTGATGGCACTCCCCAGCATGAAAAGTAAACCACCAACCACAGCCCGACCTGCACCGCCATTGGCTACAAACTGAGCCACAATAGCAGCTGCAATCCTAATGGGTAAACCAACAATTAAAACAGTCCATTTGGCAAGGAAATCAATGATTTGACCGATTGAGCGCTTTGGTGGTTGTTTCCCATTGTTGGTGCTAGAACTTTCGCTATTACTGCTCTTAGACCCACCAGAGGTAAATGTCATTAATTAGAATCTCCTTTGCAGATATTGTTGTACTTATGCTTCCAAAGCCACTGATTGCCCTCAATTTTTCCGATACAAACACCAGCACTGTCGTAGACATAAACAATCTCGGATGCACCATAACCCGTCGTGTCTGGCTTGGGGTCTTCTCTTGGGCTGTCAAGGTAACGCCTAATTCGCAGTGAAGTTGCATTGGGTGCAATGCCAGCGTTGTACAGTGCCTCTGAGGTTTTGGCGCGTTCAGCAATGGTTGCACGCTGTAATTCTTCTTCTGCCTTCAATCTTTCAGATTGGGCGTATGTTCCAATCTTTGGGATTAGAGGCAGAAGCACCGGGGCTGCACAAACAGCAATTCCTGCAAGCGCTAGCCCTATTTGCTTCTGATACACCATGCCTATGTTCTATGTCTTTCGTACTTAATTTGCTCAATTAACGCTTGGGCTAACCCCAGTTGGTCAGAAAAGTTGAGTTCTCCAAAACGCTCAATTGCTGGTAAAATGTATTCCCTCACTTCATTGGGGTCGTAATGAGGAGAGGCATCGGCAGTGATATTTCCAATCAATGAGAACAACATCCAGAGGCGCTCGGAGTTGTTTAGTGCCTCGAAAGTGCTTCCCCAGCTTTCCTCCATATCGCCCAGCAATCCGCTGTCTCCGGGTGTGTGATTACAAAAAAATCCGATTGGTTTCATTTGTCGTATGATCCCTAATGTTGTGTATTCTTCATTGGCGGAGATGCACCCAAGGCGATCGCTCGTTTTCCAGGCAGGCGATCGCTTTAAGAAGGCAAGTTTCCGAATAAATCAAGCGCTAATTGCAAATCTCTGATTTGCTCGAGTGAGCAGCGGGTTAGATAAGCTATCAGCGCCTTGTGTTCGCACTGCTCTCCCTCAAAACTGCCCTCTGCGACCAACTTGAAAAAATAGAAAGGACTCCAATCATCCTGGCTTTGGATGGAAATCATGAAATTAAGCTGAGACTGGGTAAAAGGCATATTCTTCCTAAAACAAACTTTGTTGAATTGCTGTCTCAGTCACTATGGCGTGATGTTGGCGATACAGGCTCGGAACCTCATAAACTTTGCGTAGTACCTTGTCGCGATTCAGCCTCAAATCAGCCGTTTTGCGCTGCGCTGGCAGTGGTCGAAACAAGTATTGGGTGTGTTTGATGCTGCCGAATGCGTAGAGGTAGCGGTAGAGTGTCCCATCAATTTGAAAAACTTTGCCCTGGGTCAACAAGGTGACGCAGCTGATCAGCTTTCGGTCATTCACCTTTGAACGCCTCCAAGCTACCCAGATTCAGTGCTTGCACCTGTTGCCAAACTTTTCGCTGCACCTGGATTTTAGAAAGTGCAAGACTCACCCTGCGCTTGGTTTGTCCCTCTGCCCAGCGCCAAAAGTTGTATTTCCTTCCAGTAGTACCTGAGTAGTGCCACTCACCACGCTCACCCTGGATCAGGTACTGCCCATCAATGGTCAAATCTGCAATATCAAACATTAATTTCTCCCTGTAGCGGGTTATTTAACGGTTGTTCAGTAAAGAGTTCGTCAAAGGATGGAATTCTGCATCCCATCTCGGAAGCCGTTGGATTATCCAACAAGCTGAAGTCTTCATACGCTTGGGATAGTTGGGTTAAAAAGTGCAGGCAATCGGCTTGTGTAAAATCTAACCCTACTAGAAAATCTTCATTCTGCATCTGGGCGTAATCTTCGTTTTGGGCAATCGCATCCAGTATTTCTTGTGCCTGTTTTATCAATTGCGATAAAGGGGTGCAGTTCATCATTGCCACACTCCAAACTCGTTACTCAGGACATTAACCAAACTGTCGTTAGGGTTTGAGTTGCTGGCAGTAGTGGAAGTAGTGGTTGTGGGCTGCTGTGCTATGAGTCTTTTGTGTTCTCGTAGTAGGTGGTTTACAACTTCTGTGGCATCCTCACACCCCATCTGTTGCCCGACTTCGTTGACCCAATCGTGTAAGTACGGGCGAATACTAACTCGCATCATTAGATACCTCCTTTAACTGAATGTTGAGCAATGAGAAATAAACCGTGACTATTCGCCACTTGAGCATCTGGCAGGGTCGCAATTCCATGTTTTGCTAGCAGCTGATTAATTCCAAGTAGAAGAGAACCGCCACCAGTAGCGATGATGGATTCGCATCTTGGACGCCAGGGCGCAACGGGTTTGAGTGCTGGCGTTAGTACTGTTCTCACCCACACTGGCAATTGCTCGTGGTAAATTTCTCTGAAGTTCCAACCACTACAACCGTAATCAAAAGTTCCGTTTTCGATGCCTTGCCGGATAACTGCTCTATCTCCTTCTTGACCTAAATTTGCTCTTGTGCTGGGGTGGCGTGCTAGAGCTTCCACTAATTCCCTCACTCCTCCAAGGTGAATTGTGCGCGATTGTTTCACCAACTGCGTACCAGAAAAGACAGCGGTGATTGTGGTTCCAAAGCCAAGGTCTATGAGGATGGTTTGACTTTGAGGCTTGAGGATAGCAGTTTTTAGGGCGTTGACAATGGTTCCTCGCCCTTCCTCAAATACTCTGGCTGATACGTTTACAGTTGTTTCCCGTCCGTTGAGTTCTACAACATGGGAACCATCGAAGGATTTTTTCAAGCGATCGCCTAAAACTTCTGCATCCTGAATTGAGAGCGATAAGGCAATATTCCAAACTGGTTGGTGTGGAAGTCGTTGCAGGCAACCGAGAAAAGTTTGTAAGCCCAGTTCGAGTTTGCCCAATTTCTCGTCAACGACGCGCTGATATGCCAGCGGGGATTCGAGGTAGGCAGCGTCACCCGTCACCCATCTTTTGCTTTTTAGGTCGGTGCGGCTCCCGTCCAAGTATTCGATGATGTTTGGGCTTTCACTGGCACAGCGTAACTCCAGGTAGTAGCTAGGGGACACAATCACTCCGTCGCTGTGGGTGAGTTTGCTGAAACCATTGCCTCCATCAAAGCCCAATGGTGTGAGCTGCTCAATTTTGCCAGTCCTGACGTTTGCCGGCGGGATTATAATCATTCAAATTTTCTCCTGAGTGTTTGAGAATTGCGTTCTTTGAGCCACTGCTGATTTATATGTGCATGAAAATTTAGCAGATAGCAGGCGTTGCCATCTCTAGCAGTGGTTGTCTTTTGCGGTTATGGTGATAGGATAGCGTTATGCCGCTAAAACGGCAAGTAGGCAATAATTAATTTCCTCTTTAACGTAATGCCGCTATAGCGTATCGTTCCCAAAGTTGGCAAGCTATAGAGGTAAGGAGCTAAAGGGGAATATCGCTATTGTCTGCCGAAGATGACGTTAAAAACGTGAAGGTATCAATTTATATGTCGGAAGATTTGAGGGCGCGGTTTAAATCTGCTTGCGCCTTGCATAGAAAAAGTATGAATGAGGTCTTAGTAGAGTTTATAGAGGACTATCTAGAGGAGAATGAGCGACCCGCACCTAAGAAAGACAAGGGGGCGGCATGACTCACGACGGGCAACAAAACAGGTTAGACCAGATTGAAGCGATACTGCTGCAAACTGCTCAACAGCAGCAAACTAATACAACAGCGATCGCTCAACTGACTGAGCAGCAGCAAACTAATACAACAGCGATCGCACAACTGACAGCCAAAGTTGACGGGCTAACAGAGGAGGTTGATAGCTTGCGTGATATTGTGATGCATTCAATCCAAAATGCTGAGAGCGATCGCGAAGTGTTCCAAGCTGAAATTCGCCGGATTTGGGAATACCTGCTGGGGCGGTCGGGTAATGGGAGGGGTGAGGGATGACGGCTGACGGAGGACAAAACAGGTTAGACCGGATTGAAGCGATACTGCTGCAAACTGCTCAACAGCAACAGACTAATACAACAGCTCTAGCTCAACTGACCGAACAGCAGCAAGTAAATACAACGGCGATCGCACAACTGACTCAACAGCAGCAAGCTAATACAACGGCGATCGCACAACTGACCGAACAGCAGAGGCAAATGCAAGCGGCTATTACTCAGCTGACGGCAAAAGTTGATGGGTTGTCTGAACAGTTAGAAGCAAGTTTTGCTGATATAGCGGTAACAATTACACGACTGGGTGAGGAAGCGCACGAAGATAGGCAACTTATAAAAGGCATTCAGCTTGAAAATCGGCGCATTCTTGAATATCTTTTTGGACAACAAAGAGGAGGTGGCGAAAATGGACAAGCTGCAAGTTAGTTTATTCTCAACAACTTGGGCTTGTTGCTGTGCCAATTACACACTTGCTTGCTGTGTCACTGACACAGTCTTTGACGATTAGTACTTTTTTACTACAAAAGGAGAAATTCCCCTTTCCACGCTGGTCAAGAGCGGTTAGAATACCGACTTGTACCCCTTCGGTGCTGTCTTATTAGGTACGACATCTGAATCGACACCGATTTGATTGCTACCGTATCTGAGTTGACTTTACAGAGAACTATGGCGAACCAAACAGCAAAACCAACTTCGCTTCGCCTTGAAGCAACTACTAAACTTTGTTGTAGCGACTTTCAGCGTCTAATTCGGTTGGCGCAAGTGCAAGGGCGTCCGAGGGGTGCTGTTGTCCGGAGCGCTCTGCTCCAATATTTAGATTCTTTTGAGGAAGCGGAAAATTTAAAAGCCGCGAGTTGACTATAGGAGTACCTCGCGGCTTTATTCTAAAAAAAAGGCGATCCAGTCAAACCCCACCCGTTAACCGCCCGCGTTGCTTCAACAACGCTACGGTCCAGTCAAGAAAGACCAAATCAACCGTTATATCACAAAAAAATCTAGATATATATTACCAACAAGAGTTAGCTGATTTCTGGTCGTTTCTAAATTTATTCAAACGGGGGCTTGGCTGGGTTGCTTCAATCCAAAGTGAGGTAACTAAAGATGACCCCGTTATATCACAAAAAAAGTTTATCATCCAGTCCATTAGCACACGAAGTATTTCCTAATACTCCCAGCGGTTGCCCGTCTTGTGGATGCTCTAGCTTAAAATTTATCCGGGTGCAGCCTCCTTCTCCGCACTATGGCTGTTACAGATGTGCTGGCTGTGATTGCTTTAGAGGTTGGGTGCCAAAGCCAGAAACGAAGCAACGACGGGAAGAACTTAACTGCGCGATCGCACAGCTGCTGGGATCGCCACATATTAGCGAGTGGGAGCGAGGGTTTTTAACCAGCATCAAAAACCAGCCGAAACTTTCTCCACGCCAGCGTGAGATTTTGAGCCAAATTCAGGCAAGAGTAGGAGGTGAGGGCTAATGGTTGCATCAGTTCACTCTACTCCTCCTCGCAACGTCCGCGAAACAATCTCTTGGTTACTGCGGCTTGGTCGTCCACCTCTTCCAGAATGCCCGATTGAAGCAGCCAAGCGGGGCAAGCAACCCAAACAACCATGCTTTCTTGATAGTAAAGGATATCTTCAATCGCTTGATTGGAAGCAGTGGCAGCAGACTCAGCCAATCAAAGAAATATTGGATAGCTGGTTCTGCAATTCCAAAACGGGCATTGGAACATTAGGCGGATGGAATGGTCAGCACTGGCTCGGTTGGATTGACTTTGACCAAAAAGATTTTGCAAGTCCTGACGAGTGCGATCGCATTATAGAAGAATGGCAGCAGCAGTACCCGTTGGCACAGGAAGCTCCGATGTTCCGTACTCCCAGCGGTGGTTATCGCTTCTTGGTGGCATTCGACACAGAACCAGAAAACTTCAAGGCAAACAGCGGATTTAGTCTTAGGGCAGATGGTAGCCATCATGTCGGGGAATTGCTTACAAAGAATGGTGGACACACGCTGCTACCTCCTACAGTAGGTGTCACTGGTAAACCATATTACTGGGTACGCTGGAGTGAATATCCTCCAGTTGTTACCAGTCCAGAACAAATTGGTATTTACCCAGTCCAAAAGAAAACAAAGGCACAAAAAACCCAACCAACTGAGCAAGCAACAAAAACTAGCGCCACAGACAGCCAACTTGGTGATTTTCTGGATCAGGAAATTTATCCCCGTCTATCACTAGAGCAAAGCTTTAACTGGCACGGTCACGACTTCCAAGCGTCTGGTGACAGACTCAAAGGTAATTGCCCCTGGCATGATAGCCAGTCAGGAACTGCCTTTTATTGTGAAAAGAAAGGTAACACACCCGTTTGGCGTTGTCCAGCGTGTGAACTTGGCGGTGGTGTTTTGGAATATCGCCACAGATTAAGAGGTGGCAGCGGGGCGTTACGCGGCAAAGAGTTTGTAGAGGCGGTTAAAGAACTAGCAAATGAAGTAGGGGTTGAGATGCCAGCGTCAAATAGACCAGCTAGCAGTTCAAAACAAGTTACTGGTAACGTAGTTGCTCACCCTGCTCTCGCACAACAGACGTCGGTCAGCGTTATCAAAAATGAAATTGAGGAATTGCTGTTAAGCAAACAGCTATCCGATTCTGAAGTTGAAGCTGCAAAAATTGATTTACGGCGTAGGCATCCCAGCGTGTTGGCTCCGGAACTGGACAAGCTGTGGAATGCTCTAGCCTCCGACCTGCAAAAAACCGATGCAAAAACCGATGACCGGGAAGAACTAGAGAAGCTGTTGAAGTTGGGTGAGCAGTCCTTAAAGTTGGCGGATTACTTACCACCTACTTTAGCTAACCCTTTGAGCTTGTATTGTGAATGGTTGAACGTCAAGCCAGAAACTGTATTACTAGCATTGCTGACGGCAACCTCTAGTTTACATGAAGTCGGTACAGAGTTGGTAATTCATCGTACACAGGGCTTTTCTGTTCCACCTACTATTTTTAGCGCAATGGTTGCGGAAAGTGGACAGAAGAAAAGTCCCATCACTCGGCAGATTGTATCCAAGCCCTTAGCAATTCTTAAGAAAGAAGCTCTGGAAAGTTACGCGGCGGATTACGAGGATTACCAGTTAGAACTACAAGATTGGGAGCAGAGGAAGTCAGAAACTCCAAAGGGAACAAAGTTTACTGAACCAGCACCAAAGGAACCGACACCTGCACCAATCTTTTATTTTACTGAAGCTACCGGGGAAGGTATCAAGGCACAGGCGCAAAATGCACCAAGTAAAGCGTTGTTTGCTCTGGTGGATGAGCTAGCAAGTTTCTTTAATTCTGCCGATAAATACCGTCAAGGGCGGGGGGGTGACCGACAGGATTTACTCAGCTACTACGATGGCACGGGTCAAACCGTTCTGCGTTCTTCTGGTGTCAAAGTGGATGTTCCTCAAATTTATTTAAGCATCTTCGGAACCATTCAGCCTGAAGTAATCCGCAGTGTAATGCGTGGCAGTCAGGACCCCGACGGACAATGGGCGCGATTCCTCTACGTGCAACAACCTTTGGCTGCATCATTCTTGCGAGATGATGACGGCTCGGCAGTGGACATAGTGGACTTACTTGCTGGAGTTTACCGCAAACTGCACAACACTCCAGCACGGCAGTACACCTTATCACGAGAAGCATTTAAAGTTTACCAGCCTTACTACAACCGACTGGAGCAAATGAGGGTTACTCACCCCAACCCAGGAATGAGGGCAGTTTACTCCAAGGCAGAAGGGTACACCGGACGGCTAGCTTTAAATTTGCACGTCTTACACGAATTGTCTACAAGCAAGTCCACACCGTCCACAGAAATTCCAGTTGAGCGGATGCGTGAGGCTCTAGCACTCATGAACTTCTTCATCGGGCAAACTCGCTTACTCTACTCTGCTTTCGACGAAGGAACAGCACCGCACATTGTCAAAATGATGGAACTATCCCGGAGATTGCGACTAGCTGGACAGGAAGGATGGGTCAAAGCTAAGGATATCCAATCCGGTTACAACAGCAAGTCTCGCCCTAAGCCGGACATTGTTAGGGGGTGGATGCAGGAAGCGGTCAATCTTGGGTTGGGAGAAGTTCGCGGCGTACCAACTAGGTTAGAGTTTAGAGTTTTGGGTGATTCTAATAAAAAAGTGGACTCGGTGGACTCCAGTGGACTAAAAGTGGACTCAAAGTGGACTCAAGTAGAAAAGCTTAAAACACTTACCACAAATACATTAGGTGACTTAAATAATAAAAAAGTGGACTTAGTGGACTCGACCCCACACCCTCAAGACGCGACGACTTTTGCTAAATCAGACTTGGTAACACCTCAAGAAGTAGTGGACTTTAGTGGACAAGGAGAGATTGTCAGTCCACTAAAAACTCAGAATGAAGACACTGAGCCAAATTCAGCGGTGGACTCGGAGTCCAATATCAGTCCACTAGAGTCCACTTTTGGACAAATAGAGTCCACTTTTTTGTCCACTAGTCCAATAAATGCTGTGGATGCTGATGGCAACGAAGTTCCGCCGGTGGAGTCGAAATCTACTAATGATGAAGTCGAGGAACCAACAATCACCCAAGGTTGCCGGGTTCAAGTAATCATGCCTGGTAGCATGAGGAATGGCTGCACTGGCACGGTTGGGAGTATCCGAGGGAACCTGGTTCGGGTTTATTTGGATGACTCAGCTTTAGGGGATCTCCGGTGGTTTGAGTGTTACTTGCCATTCACTGATCTGTGTCGGCTAGAAATCGTTTAACCTCAACTCAATCGACTAATGCCGTCTGGCTGTAAAATGTAAAAACTGGCTAGAATACCTTAAGAATTAAAACAAAGCGGCAGATCGGACACTTCTGGAAAGTAGTGATGGCTCGTTGTCTTAACGAGCGTTGGGGCGTGTTTCCGATCTCAAAAGTATCAAAAAGTATCAAAAAGTAATGCTTTTTCAAGGTTTCTCTTTGCAAGGATTCTAAGGTTCGAGCCGTAAACTGTGTCACTGACACAGGCAAAAAAACCCCAGCGGGTGCCGGGGCGCTTAGTTCTATATGTGTGAGGGGATTAGCTGTTAGCTTGTAGTTCTAATAGCCGCGATGGCGTAGCCGCCCGCCCTGTCGGGCTTCGCCTCTCTTCTCCAACTTCAGAACTGAAAATTCCGCAGCGTCTCAGGCAGAGTTGAATAAAGAAAGACTCGCGCTTGGTGCGGTACTGGCTCAAAATTTCCTACTGTTCCCAATAATTGGAGTGTTCGTCCAAAAGCTGTTGGCGCTTGGCGGGGGAGGATGTGGCGAGCACGATCCAAAAAGTGAGGCGCGGCTGGTCAAGCGTTCCCTGAGCCAGCCCAAGCAGCTGGAACAGGCAAAGCAACAGAAAAAAGGAGTGGTCACCCACTCCCTCTACTGTTGCCGCTCCAGCTACTTGCCTCGCTAGTCCAGCCGCGCCAATCCCCGAACCTTCTCTGGCACAGGCTCAACTTCCGCATTCGTTATTGGTTTAAACGTTATCAGCCGCTCATAGGCGTTTGAGCCGTCCTCTGCTTTTCCGGTGCAGCGAGAAAACCAAATCGCTGGGTCAAACTTATTGGAGGGCGATCGCCTGATGTACTGCTGCCCGTTCCAAGAAACAATCGCCGCCCCGTGTTGGTCTTTTCGTTCCACCGTTGCCCCAATCGCTGACCAGTCAAAGGTTTTAAATGACTCCAACGAGTATTGGTAATTAGGCGCTGTCCTGGGGGCTAACCGTTCCAGCGCTGCCGTCATCCTCTCTGCAAGAGCAGCCATTTTCTCAAGTGCCAGCGTTTGCCGCTGCTGGATTTGTAGCCAGGTGTGAATTTGTTCTGGTGTCATGTTTGAATAGTCCTTGTGTAGTTCTGGGGGAAAGCTTGCAATTGCCTTCCCCCATCGTCTTAGCTGTACTGCTTCACCCGCGCTTCAAAGTCAGCGACGGCGTTAGAGTACCTAACAAAGTAATGCCCATATTCGGTTGCCACTTCATCAGGTGAAATCGAGACATAAGTTGCCCATTCTCGGCAGCCCTGCCCTGGCAGCGATTCCTCACACAGCCAGACCCAGCGCGAGCCCACTTGCTGTTTTTTGATAGCTGTCATTCCTAGTTTCATAGTTCCTCCTCTGGTTGCCCCAGCACTCGCCGGGGCGTTTAGTTCTGTGGGATTAGCTATTGGCTTGCAGTTCCAAGCGTGCAATGCTCTCGCGTTTCTCCAACTTCAAAACTGAAAATTCGTTGCGTCTCAGGCAAAGTTGAATAAAGCAAGACTCACGCTTGCTGCGGTACTGGCTCAAGATTTCTTGCTGTTCCCAGTAGTTGGGGTGTTCGTCAAGTAGCTGCTGCCGTTTGGCTTTGCGCTGTGCATCGTTGCGGAGTGCTGCGTCAAATGCGATCGCACTATCAATCTCCGCTTCAATCTGCTTGGTGGTAGTGCAGGTCTGGTCAATTAACTGGTCAAGGTCAAATACTTCTGCTTGGAGTTTTGCAATTGCGGTTGGATATTCGTTGAGGTTCATGGTTTACAATTTCAATGGTTAAAGTTTTGGCTTGGGCAGTTTACCGACTTACCCAGGTCGCTTTTTTAGAACCAGGCTGTCGTAGTAGTCGCCCATTAAGTCTTGTCTTTCTTGTGTTAACTCAAAC
>NZ_CAWMYC010000157.1:0-12326 GCF_963872035.1 Scytonema sp. HK-05 | reverse complement strand
GATGTAGTTGATGTAGCCGCGAACTTCCCGCCGCTCCTCTTTGGTCAACTGGTCGTGAATTGCTGACCACTGCGGCGACAGCATCAAAGCCTCTAGTTCCTCGTTGATGTAGTCGTAGCTGTAGAGCTTCTGAATCCTGCGGCAGGCTTCCTTGTATTCCGCCGCTTGTTGTGGGGTCATCATCTGTGGTTCCTCCAGCCCCAGCTTGCGCCGGGGCAACTGCGGTTTACTGGTTAGCCTGCAACTCTAATCGGGCGATGCTCTCGCGTTTCTCCAACTTCAACACTGAAAACTCATTGCGCTTTAGGCAAAGTTGAATAAAGGCTTGCTCACGCTTGCTGCGGTACTGGCTCAAAATTTCCTGCTGTTCCCAGTAGTTGGGGTGTTCGTCCAAAAGCTGCTGCCGTTTGGCTTTGCGCTGCGCGTCGTTGCGGAGCGCTGCATCAAAGGCAATTGTACCGTCAACCTCAGCTTCAATCTGCTTTACCGTGGCGTGGGTCTGCTCAATCACCAGGTCAAAATCAAACACTTCGGCTTGGAGTTTTGCGATTGCGGTTGGATATTCGGATAGTTGCATAGTTAGAATCCAATTGGTAAATGATGTGGCTTGGGGAAGTTTAACGACGTTCCCCAGGTCGCTTTTTTAGAACCAGGCTGAGAGTCGTAGTAGTCGCCCATTAAGTCTTGTTTTTCTTGGGTTAACTCAAACTCTTGCTCTAGCCGTTCGGTGTCGATATCCAACCGCAAGTCTGCAATCGCCTTTAAGATTGTTTGGATGTCTGCACTGTCGCTGCCTACGACGTAGTGGTTTTGTAGAAATGCTTCGGCTTTACCGATGAACTGCTCAAGAGTTAGTGCTAGCTGATTTGCCGCTGATGGTGCTTGAATTGTCATAATGAAATCAATTGTTTTTTAATAGTTGCCCGGTTGGTAGCCGGGTTTTTTGTTACACTAATATTATGCCATGTTTACAAGGCAACTGCCACGTATACACGGGATAATTACCAAATCTTCATATTTGTAAACACGGGATTATGGCAGCAGTTGAGGGAAAAACTGGAAACCCTGGAATAAGAAACCCAGCCAAAAAGAACGCCACCAGCTTTACTGTCAAGCCTGGGAAAGAACCGCGATCGCACAAGCCAATGGCATTTCGTCCGACGCTCTCTTTAGAAGCTGAGATTGAGGCAGCGGTTGAAGCGTCGGGAATGACTAAAACACAATGGCTTGAACAAGCTGCGATCGCATTTCTCAAAAATCCCCCAGAACCAACCGGAGAAAAAATCTAACTCCTGAAGTTATGCCATGTTTACGCGGCATCTTCTTGACATAACCATGTAAACGTGGCATAATAAAAGAGTGGAAAGCAGAACGACGGAAGCCCGGAGGCAAAGAACCAGCGAACGCGGGACGCGGGGACAACGACAGGGAGCGAGTGAAACGTTCCCACCAGCTGCGGAGGAAACCTAACCCGCGATGGCAACAAAACCGCAGCTGCACGCCACAAGGCAACCCCCCAGCCACCGGAACGCAGAGAGGGCGGACGACCTGGGAACCACTGCCCTTGGGCGACAGCCAACCACTGCTGACTAATGACGAATGACGAA
The DNA here is from genome assembly GCF_963872035.1 of Scytonema sp. HK-05. Lineage (NCBI taxonomy): Bacteria > Bacillati > Cyanobacteriota > Cyanophyceae > Nostocales > Scytonemataceae > Scytonema > Scytonema sp. HK-05. Next base: position 10,719 of record NZ_CAWMYC010000157.1, on the reverse strand, counting down.
TGACGAATGACCAAGCTTTGAGTAGCCGCAGGCAGGCGTGGGCGACGGGCAAGCGCCACAGGAGTAACCGCCGCGTCGCCGCAGCAGTTTTTCTTTTCCCTGTGGCTGCAAAAGCACGTCGGGCTTAGGGCTTAGGGCAACGCCTGCCGGAGGCTGCCCCCGTGACTGTGATGTGCAACTGTAACCCCTCAGTTAACCGCAGAAAAAAAAGTTCGCTGATAGCGAACTAAATTCGTAAAACCATGCTATATTGGGTTCAGTCGGGTTGAAAGGAGATACTTGCCATTCACTGGATCACTTTTGTGGTCTGAGGAAGATGGGAAACCAACTTCTACCGTGTTTGCAGTGACTGAGTATCAGTGAAAATACCTCAGAAATACTTCAGCGATCGCACAATCAGTGCAAGGATCAATGCAAGTCAAGTCTGAGACAACTACCACTGAAAGTCTCACTACGGCATCACCAAGCACACTAGCGCAGCCCAGGCAACTTGCTGCGTTTGGTATAGGGAGAGTTTAAACTGCCGTCTCCTGGTTTGTTTGAGGCAACCCTCATTCGCACTCTTGTGAATGAGTGCAACCAAACCCACAGTCTAGGAGTTCTTATGAACAACCAAAACCCCGACAAACGGCAGAAGCAGTCGAAAAAGCGTAAGTATAAGCAGTGGCTAAAATGGCTCTGCAAACCTGAAACGCTCCGTCTGCTATTTCAAATTGGTCCGGTTATTTTCAGAATGTTGAAATGGCTGATCGATTTTTTGCAGAACTAGACTGCTAACCCTTCTATACAACCCTTTAAAAAACCTTCTAGCTAAAAGAGGTGAGATATGCTGAATGAAGCTCTAAGGTTGATGAGGGTGTTCCATGACTTATCGCAAAAAGAGTTAGCGGAAAAACTAGGAATATCCAAGTCGTATCTTTCAGAAATTGAGTCGGGTAAAAAGACTCCAACACTTGACTTGCTCAATCGTTATTCAGAGTTTTTTGATATACCTGTATCCTCGATTATGTTTTTCTCGGAAAGCTTGAACAAAGATGTGAAAACAGAAAAGCTGAGGACATTTGTATCCTCTAAGATTCTTGCAATCCTCAATTTCATTGCTGAAAGGTCTGGTCATTCTTATGCTGAGGAGTAGATATAAAGAGTATCAATTAGACCAGTCACCCTTTTACTGCTTGAAATCTAAAAAAAAACTTGCAAAGCTATTGCAGATAAGTCAAAACAAGCTCGAAATGCTTACCCTTTCAGAGGATTTGTACATAGAGCGAGACATATCTGATCCAAAGAAAAAAAAGTCCCGTCAGGTGGAAGAGCCAAAGCTCCCCTTAAAGCGAGTTCAGAAGCGGATTGAAGAGCTTTTGAAGCGAATCAAGATTCCGGATTACATATATGCTCCAGCAAAGGGACGTTCCTATATCAGTAATGCTAAAGCTCATGTAAATGCGGCTGTAGTCAGGAGTCTTGATATCAAAAAATATTTCCCTTCTACACCATCGACGCGTGTTTCTTGGTTCTTCCGTGAGCAGATGAAATGTTCTTCAGATGTTGCTGGCATCCTAACAAAACTCTCGACTTTCAAAAATCATCTGCCGACTGGAAGTCCATTAAGTCCTATACTTTCCTACTTTGCCCATATAGATATGTGGGAGGCAATCAATGAAATCGTAGAGGGTGCAAGTTGCACTCTAACTGTCTACATGGATGATGTCACGATTTCGGGTACACAGATACCAGGTGGGTTGATTTGGCAAGTTAAGAAGCAGTTTCATCGTTGTGGACTACACGATAACAGGGAAAAGGAAAAGCATTATGTTGGCAACAAACCGCGTGAAATAACTGGAGTCATTGTTAAAGAAGGTGAGTTAAAGCTTCCTAATTTACAACATAAAAAAATGCATGATTGTCGCCAATCAATTCGTATAGAAACTGACCCTAATAAACGAAAAAAATTAATGCAATCTTTAAAGGGCTTAGAAGCACAAGCACAACAAATTAAGAAAGCGAATGACATTTAGATAGATACTGGGTGTAATGTCTATGACTGAAAAAAAAATGCTACCAGAAGCAGCGTTCTACCGTCGTAGTTTCGATGGTACACTTCATCCTCTGAATTCTAGCGATAACAACTTACCCATTCTCACTAGAGCGAAGTTTGCTGGTGAGTCTTGTTACGTGCCTCAAAGTGCAGAACTAAGTAAGCAGAATGTCTTCTATAGCGTTAGCAATGTTCTTAAACTGACGCAAGATGATAGATCTAGGGAGGCTCTTCGCAAATGGGAAGCTAGAGTTGGCAATAAAGAAGCTAAACGTATTCGAGATGAAGCGATTGGTGCTGGAAATGCTGTTCATTCTTATCTTCACTCTTACTTGACTGAGGGAGAAGCTAAATCAATTAGCAAATCTTATGAATCCTACTTCCAGGCTCTCAACAGCTTATTACCTAATTTCGGAACTTGTCTTTTTTCAGAGCAGTTCATTGTGAGCTTCAAGTATCAATACTTTGGAAAGTTTGATCAGCTAGGTTTCTATCGAGATAGTTTAACTCTTAGTGACTTGAAAACATCTCTAAAGCCTAAACTTTCTCTGAATTGGATTGAGGACAAAATTCTTCAATTGGCAGCTTATTACATTCCAATTGAAACACTGTTTCCGGTTGAACAAGCAGCTTTAATTTATCTAATCAGCGATGGTTCCTGTAATGAATTCCTTTTCACTCCACAACAGATGACATTTTATAAAGAACTGTGGCTTGAGCGATTATCTCAAATTAATGAGAGAGTTAGTCTGGCTGCTTAGTAGTTCATTTGAGCGTCTAGTCCCAAAGCAAGAGTTGCTGACACGAGATGCCAAATCTCTTGAGTTCTGGGGGAAATTAGCAAGCAGAAATTACGTATACGTGATTTTATGCCAACACACAGGCGATCGCCCACTTTCCCCCAGAACTAAAAACCTGTTAACAAGTTCTTTGGTAAAATCGCCTGCTTTCCCCCTTCAGTTCTAGGGGAAATTAACAAGCAGAACGCATACGTGATTTTATGCCTCAGTATAGGCGATCGCACTTGGAGCAGTTCTGGGGGATAAGAGCGGTAACGCAAGCAAATAGCCCCCAGTAAGTTGGGGGCGTAAATTGTTGAGTGCGGCAAAGTGATGACGGACTATTGCACCAAAATCGAACGTATCAAAATGCTCATTACCTCGCCTGTGTTGCCAGTTGGCACGAGGGGACTCCAATCACTAATTTCGGCGTATCTGAGTTGGTGCAGAACGCGAATTGTGCTGTTTACGGCTTTGGGAGAACCAATCAGTGTATGTCTGATAGGTTCTCTTTCTGGGGATGCTTGAGAGTTAGTTTGATTGGGGATGGGTGTATTTGGGTTGTCAGCACTGGACAAAAAACCTTGAGTCATGGATTGCAAGGAATAATTTGCACCATCTTTCGGTGCCACTGCTAGAGCTTGCCCTTGCACGTACTGTTCCAACTTGAACTGAGCGATTGCTTGCTCGTCAAAGAAGAGCGCTTGCATTTGTGTCATCATTTACTTGTCTCCCGATATGGGGGTTTACAAGGCGATCGCTCTCTCGCCAAAGTAGCGCGATCGCCTTTTGCTATATAAATACAATATTAATTAATCGATTAATCGTCAACATGATTGCACGATTAACCAATAATATGTTTAGAATAGTGATCGACAATAGGAACGGAAAGATATTATGACAGCAGCGTTAACAGTTATGAAATCTCCCGTTCCTCCCAAGTTCACCAAAAGAGATGAAAGACGGGCTGTGCAAAACTCAAAAGTTAAAATACGGTGCCGCTTACAAGACCTGTTAGACGCTCAAGAAATGACCAGATCGGCTTTAGCGCAAGAAACAGGTTTAACCAGTGCAGCGATTAGGGGGCTTTGCGAAAACACTGCCAAGAGGTATGACGCTGACACTTTGGCTGTATTATGCGACTTTTTTGGGTGTGATCTGGGGGAACTATTTGAGGTTGTGCAAAAAGAAGGAAAAAAAGAGGTAGCATGAGCGCGATCGCCCAATCGCGAATTAACTTAAATTCGGAGTGACTATCAATGTATAACGCAGAACTTCCTGCTAACTTGACTGACTTTGGAGAATTGCTCCGTCGAGTTTTGGCGGGAGAAGAAGTTATTCTTTCTCAAGCTGGTACTCCCGTTGCTCGCATTGTCCCCCTAACTAACCAACCATTACCCCGAATTCCAGGATTGGACCGTGGTAAGGTAGTCATTGCCCCCGACTTTGACGAACCCCTACCGGAGGATGTTTTAAACGATTTTCTTAGCCCCCTAGACATCCAGAATGAAAGTATTACTTGATACCCATGCATTCATTTGGTGGGTTACAGATGATTCCCAACTTTCATCCACGGCTCGCGGTATAATTGCTGACCCAGGCAATGTATTGTTCTTAAGTGCTGCGAGTGCGTGGGAAATCGTTATTAAGGTACGTCTAGGAAAACTAAAGTTACCTGAACCACCAGAAACCTATATTCCAAGTCGGTTGACAATGAATCGATTTGAGGGGCTACCGATTCAAATGGTTCACGCTTTACAAGTAACAAATTTACCAGATTTACATCGTGACCCTTTCGACAGGATAATTATTGCTCAGAGCCAAGTGGAAAAAACGCCAATTGTAACTGTAGACAGTCAGATTACTCAGTACCCTGTTGATGTGATTTGGTAATCATATATCTGTACTAACCCGCATTTCTCACAAGTTAAATGATGCTTTTGAAGGGAGCTGCGCTCGGGCGATCGCATTCTGGCACGCTCGCTTGCGCCCAATCGCCCACTTTCCCCCAGAACTAAAAACCTGTTAACAACTTAAATCCCACAGAACGCTCGGAGTGATTGCCCAAAGGGCAGTGGCAAGAAAGTGCGCTCGCTTGCCGCGCGTTCTAGACGATGGAAAGCGCTGGTTTTACCTCACCTTAGAGGGTTGGGCAGAAAAACTCCCCTTCCTCAAGATGTCTGCAACCAACTGCGTCAAATACCGTGTACACCAGCCTTTCGGCTCAGTCAAGAGATGATGGCAGTTGTGAACAAGTTCTGGCGAAACGTACCAGGGGCTCTAGCCTACCTCAAAGAAGCATTGCGTACGTGGAAGCGAGTTGAATCCCCAGAAGCAGTCTTTGTCGCCGCGTGCAAGAACGGCAGAAAACCAGAGAATTGGGGGAAACCATTACCGAATTATCCCCAACCAAGTGATGAGGACTTGGCACAATTGGCGGAGGCGAAATCCACTGGGCGAATTAAGGACTATTATCGTCAACCGGATGGGCTGTGGGTGGTGGACACGGGGAGTCATTGTGTTAACTTGTGTGATTTTTTAACAAGGCGTGCGGCAAGTCTCCAGATTTCACTAAATTGATGTCACAGTGAAAAAAGTTACTTATTCAAGTTAGCCGTACATTTATGATTTATGAGTCGAGATTCTGGAAAAATGATCTCTTAAAGCAAGCTAAGAGTCTGCGAAGTAAAACAATCCAAAAACGCTGGACTGAGAATTCGTTTGCACGTCTTGAACAATCGGTAATGCTTGGCTTCTATTCGATTCGTAAACTTATCGAAGCGAAAAAATTATCGGATTCAGTTGCAAATCAGTCTATCACAGTACGTTTCTATGTATGTAAAGGCAAGTTGGTTACCAGAAGAAACTGGGGTGATATAGATGAGTTATACGACGTGAACGCGCCGCAATCGGTCACTAAAGACTTACTTTTTTTCTGTCACCAATTCGTTCACAGCTATATCTTTGTGCCTTCGTTTGACGACAGTAATTGTCTAGATGGTATTTGTATCAGTTCAGACAAGGAGCGTCACAAAGCACTATATCATATATATATTCATCAAATTATTGACATCTTCGAGCAAGTCGGTAACGACTATCCCGTGCGCTCATTATTCTACTTCGATGAAAAGCTAGGCGACTATCGTATTCAAAATTGGGCTTCCGATGATGCCAACTACAAATCCGAGATCCTCAAAGCAATTGAGAAATCGGAAATGTAAGTATTGACTGACAGCAACGCAATAGCTTTAAATAAAGGACTCGAACATGAGGCAAGCAAGCATTTAGCGCCGACGAGAGCGGGTCTGCAACCATCCACGATGCAAACGGGAAGTCTCTTGTGCCGATCCCGGCGTGCCCGCTGAAAGCCGCAAGGCGGTGTTCGAGTCCGCCCCAGCCACTGGAGACGATCTGGGGTAGCGAGTAGCAGACGAACAGAAAACCGGGTAAAGGTTGAAACGTTGACTGTAAAAACGTTTTGTTCACGCTCCTGTTCCAGGCTTTATCACACCTGATTTCTGTAATGAAGATTTTTACCAAGAGTTTGAGATTTGACGGACTGAAAACTATACACAGCAATAGTTTTAGACTAGTTGGCACTTCATGACAGCAACCCTACCCAATATCTAGGGCAGCGCGGTCGTGGATTGCGATCGCCCTTTGGGCGGCTCGAGAGGAGCATCGCCTGTTTTCCCCCAGAACCAAAAACCTGTTAACTACTTTAGGGTGAATTGTTATCCCGTTAAGAGCGACAGAAATCTGCAAGCGCCTGAAACACAGTTTCGGGGTCAAATACTGAAGTGTTCAGTATGATTGCAACGTCAGAATTGAGACTGACAAGTGAGCCTGTGACCAAGGTTAATCCTGACTCCGCAAGACCGATAACCTTTGCCTTAGACTCTACTGGAAGCGATTGCCTCCGGCACGCGAAGCGCGAGCGCAGTTGCTCTGCTCCGAATTGCTTCCTTCTCCTCAACAGATAAGCCGCTCAACAGTTGGCGCACATTGTCTATCTCAGAAGATATTTCCCGAACCATTTACTCAACCCTGATACTGAGGAACAACTAGCAATCACACTGCGATCGCATTGTCAATATCCTCAGTGGGTCTACGACTCAGGCGCGATCGCCTCCACTTTCGCCCAATGGCTATCATCGCCGCTTCTATCTCTTCATCATCGGCAAGTTCAATCAGTTCTACCAGGTTTGGCTTTATATTGACTTTTTCCATGGGTTCTTGCGCTAGTAACTGGCAGAAGTAGAGCCTGGAACCAGGGGCTAAGGTGTCCATTGCCTCCAGCAGTGCCATGAAAACTTCTGGACTAACCCACGCTTTGCCCGACCGAAATTCAGATAAATGATTGGCACTGATTCCAGCCAGCTTTGCCAGTTCCTTTCCCCGAATTCCATTCCTGTCTTGAGCCTGCTTGAAAAGCTGGTGAACCTGCATAAACATTTGTCTCCGAAAGTCATCTAGTAGTTGTATAATTTTTCAATCACACTACTAAGCTAGTCGTCTACAGCTAATAGGTTGATAAACACTTATAAACATTAGTGTACAAGAAAAACCCCAACTGTTGTTGGGGGACATCAAAATAGTGAGTGAAATTATGACAGAAAAAATTGTAGGAAAATTCTACCCTTTGCGGCATGACGAATGGGTCAAAACGTGTATAGAGCTTGGGCGTTCTGACGAGCGCAAAACTGGCTTTGGCTCAAGCACCAGCTCGCTCGTTGGGATGACCATGACTTTTGAGGAGATGCAGTAGTTATGACAACGAAAACACGCACCATCCGCCGTCCACAAGAATTTGAGGAATCTGCATTGCAAGGGTATTTCATGATTTCCAAGCAAGATGCCGCTGTGGTTATTTCCAATAAATTAACTGGTAGCCAGTGCCGTCTTTGGCTTTACCTGATGCTTGTTGACCCGTTTGCAGACTACACTTCAGGCGGCGAAGTGAAATATCATGATTTACCAACAATTGCTGAAATAGCTGTGGCTGTAGGAAGTTCGCCAGATACTGTTGAAAAGGATTTAAGAAAACTTCGCAAACTAGGGCTTTACGAATATCGAACTGTAACAGTGCAGGGGCATAACTTGACAGCAGCTAGAGCTAAAGCTGAAGCAGAACATTTATCAAAGTCCAAATCACAAAAAAACAGCCGCAAATCTAGCACTGATAAGGGTTCCGCTTATTTAAGCCCCGATAGCGCTTATTTAAGCCCCGATAGCGCTTATTTAAGCTCCGATAGCGCTTATTTAAGCCCCGATAGCGCTTATTTAAGCCCTCCACAAACCCCAGAACCCTTACCAAATCAAGATTCCAGTGCTCCTCAAAACAATCAAATCTATTCAGACTTTTCAAACTCTCTCTCAGAAGCGGAGAGAGAGAACTTTGAAAAATTTGTCAGGGACTCTTGGAGAAAGATAACCGCTAGAAATGGGGAGCCAGGGGAGGAAATTGTCAGCTTAGAAAGGTTTCTTCATAAACCGGAAGACTTGAACAATTGGTGGCAGAAATTTTTAAATTCCCCTTCGGGTCGCCAAGCAAAGAAGAAAGCCGCAACCGGACACGATTGGCGCAATGACCCGCGCTTTCATGAATGGATTTGGGAAGCTTTTGAACGCGGTTATGAGTGGGTACACGAAAACGAAGCGGAGCGAGAGGTGCGTCAAGCTTTTTATGACTGGGCTTTTGCGGTTAATGCTTTTGAGGGGGTATGTTTATGAACTTCCCACAATTGCCCCGCGAACCCATTCGCCCAGAACTAGAAAAACCAGAGGCAGAAAAGGAGCTTTGGCACCCAACGTGGAAATGCTTCTGCTGCCAAGACACGGGGAAAGTCCAACTTCACCTGATTAGGCTAGTCATTCCAGATTACGACCACCACCAGGATAAATCCGTGGTTTGTCAAAATCCCCAGTGCCAAGCTGGCGAAATGATTCGAGGCAACCCCAACTACGACCAACGCTTTACGGCTAGCATCTGCGCCAAATTAGACAAATTTTCCCGTGAGGACTGGCGAGTAACACAAGCGCGAAAGTTTGTCAACATCAAAGCTTTATCTGAAAAGATAGCGATGCCGGGAAGCTGTACTCGCACAGAAAACGATAACCGCGAAGTGCTTTTAAGAAAGCGTGAAATTGAAGCGATAACTCATGAGCAATGGATGGCAATGAGAAGCAAGTATTTAGGGGGTGAGTCAGATTGACTAAAGCTGACGAAGTCCGGCTGTTTGATGTTGAGCAGTACACCAAGCCCAAGCATAAGCACAAACGCGATTGGGACGGCGGAGTAGATCCAGCCTGGGAGGACGGCAGCGCATTTCCGCCACTGTGGAAGGTAGGCGATCGCATTCGGGTAAAAATTAGCGCAGAACTGACAAAGCGCAAAACTTACCTGAATAGCAATGTGGGGATAGTCGCAGCCGTTAACGGTTTCTCAACGGAGGTTTTGTTCAACGAGTCCCAGAACTATGAGCCGCACACAGTCACACTCAGCAACGATTGCCTGGAACTATGCCCCAAGCCAAGAGACACCTCAGCCTCTTTGCAGGAATCGGAGGATTTGAGCAAGGAATCAGAATCGCCTCTGGAGACATCACCACCAAGCAATTCGTCGAACTTGACCCCGACGCCCAAGCCGTCCTGCGCTCGCATTTCCCAGGAATCCCCATCCACAGCGACATCAGGGACTTTTCCCCCAGAACTGGAGAATTTGAACTTGTTACCTGCGGATTTCCTTGTGTCGGGACAAGTAACGCCGGACTGCGAACCGGACTCAACCACCCAGAGTCAAGCTTGTGGTTTGAAGCCCTGCGGTGCATCGCCGACAGCAAGCCCAGCTTCGTCATCATCGAAAATCCTCCAGGGGTTATCAGTCGAGGACTTCGAGCAATTCTTGGAGGACTCCGAATGGTCGGATATTGTTGGGACGATCCACAAATCATATCAGCAGAGGAACTCGGAGCGCCGCACGAAAGAAAAAGGCTTTTCATCATTGCCTACCCCGACCACTTATGCCAAAGGTTCCGGGAAGTGCCGACCCGCTGGGGCGACCAGATTGGAACAGTCATTGCGGAAATTTATTGCCAAGGGAGACAAGCTGCACCCAGCAGTACCGGGGTGGATGATGGGATTCCCGCCTGGGTGGGTGGAAGAAATATTGATGGCTGGTGGGCAAGCAATATCAATACAGCTCCCTTTTACCCCGGAATGCGTCACCACACACCAAAGCGAAGGGAAGCAAACGACCTCTACGCCCGTTCAGTCTGTCCCCTCCAAGCAGCGATCGCAATTCGCCGCGTCCTCTACCTCCAAAGTTTGTTGCCCTACCTGTGAGCAGCCCTTGCTAAACCTGGCTGACGGCTGCGGCGTGTGCAGGTGGATGCCCAATTCCCCAGAACCAAAATCTAAAATCCAAAGTCCAATTCCCCCAGAACTGAAATCTAAAATCCAAAGTCCAATTCCCCCAGAACTGAGCAAAAAGCGCTCCGCTTCTGGCTGGCTGGAACACTACACCAAAAATAAAAAGCTTAAGGATGGAACCATTGCCACCTTCCCCAGAGTAGAAGGGCATCGGGAACCAGAGGAACCATCCCACTGGTACTGGGCATATAAATATGAAGAGAAAAACCCAATAGCTAAAAGCGCTAATGGCTTTGTCACTAGAGCTCGGGGCGTTCCTTCGTCTAAGGTGTATTCGGTGAGGTATGCGATCGCCTCCCACTGGTCTATCTCAGATATCTTGCAGCTCCTCAAAAGCTGTTAACAGGTTTTAGTTCTGGGGGAAAAGTCGGTATGCGATTTTCCTTCTTGACACAGAAGGGCATGGCAATCGCTTCTCGCTGGTCTATCTCAGATATCTTGCAGCTCCTCAAAAGCTGTTAACAGGTTTTAGTT
>NZ_CAWMYC010000156.1:0-43240 GCF_963872035.1 Scytonema sp. HK-05 | reverse complement strand
AGCGGTAGTGGCATTGACGTTAGGGGAGCCAGTGGCAGTATTCGATTGCTTGCCCAAAACATTGATATCTCCAAAAGTGTACTTGATATTGGGATTAAGAGCGATTCGAGATTACCCAATACCCAAGCCGGAGATATTGATCTGAATGCAACTGGCTCTATCACAATCAGCATGAGCGCCTTGGAAAACTTGTTATCTGGACACGGAAGTATCGGTAGCGTCAATCTAAGTGCGGGCGATCGCGTCTCTTTGGATCTCGCTCTTGTAGTCAATTTCGTGCAACCAACTGGTGTCGGTAACACTGGCGATATCAACATCACCACCGGGTCGCTTTCTCTCACCAACGCTCAACTGCAATCCGAAACAGATGGACAGGGAAATACAAGCAGTGTGAATATTAATGCTCGCGATACCGTCTCTTTTGATGGTTACGGTGGTGTATACAATCTCACGCGCTCAACTGGTATCGGTAACGCTGGCGATATCAACGTCGCTACGGGATCGCTTTCTCTCACCAATAACGCTAACCTGACTTCTTTCACGACTGGACAGGGAAATGCAGGCAGTGTGAATATTAATGCCCGCGATACCGTTTCTCTCAGAGGGCGCGCTGGACTGCTTTCCTACACGGCTGGACAGGGAAATGCAGGCAGTGTGAACATTAATGCCTACAATACCATTTCTTTGGATAACAGTACTGTATACAATATCGTAGTTTCTGGCATCGGTAAACCTGGCGGTATCAACATCACTACAGGATCGCTTTCTCTCACTAATGGCGCTCAACTGTTTTCCGTCGCCCTTGGACAGGGAAATGCAGGCAGCGTGAATATCAATGCCCGCGATCGCGTCTCTATTGATGGTGAGTACTCCGCAGAAATCATCAGCGGTGGACGCAGCATTGGTAGTGCCTATAACACCAGCAGTATCTTCACGGCAGTGCAGTCAAGAGCTGTGGGTCAAGGCGGAGACGTTAATATAACAACTGGCTCACTGTTTCTGGCCAACGGGGGTGCCGTGAATACTTCCACGGCTGGGCAGGGAAATGCTGGTCGCGTCACCATTAATGCTCGTGACTCTGTACAGATTAGTGGCACAGCCCCTACTCGTACCGACTACCCCAGTCAGGTGTTTACCTCGGTGAAACCAGGAGCTGTGGGAAGTGCAGGTAATATCGATATCACAGCGCTTAAGCTCTCACTGCTTAATGGAGCGCAACTCGCTGCTGCCACCGCTGGAGAAGGAAGAGCTGGCAATGTCACACTTACTGCCGACACGGTGGGTTTGAGTAGTGGCGGGCAAGTGCTGACCACAACGAATAGTAACAGTCGTGCTGGTGACATCACAATTAATACTCCCGACCTCCAACTATCAGGGGCAACCAGTGGTCTATTTGCTGGAACCACCAGTGCCGGGAATGCTGGTAACTTGACGATTCAGCCACGAGGAAACGGGCAAAATGTCCAGGTGAACCTGCAATCCGGCGCACAAATCTCTGCCTCCACTTCCGGCGGTGGTCATGGGGGACAGCTAACGATTACTGCCCCAGAGTCAATCACGCTCACAGGGGATGGTTCGGTCATTGCCGCCGGGACGGGTGGTAGTGGCAATGGTGGCAACTTAAATCTCCGCACAGGCACCCTCGGCATTCAAAACCAAGCAGAAGTCACCGTCAGCAGTTCCGGCAAAGGTAGTGCTGGTTCCTTGTTCGTGGATGCCAATCAAATCTATCTCAACAATACTGGCAGCATCCGCGCCGACACGAATGGTGGCGGTGGGGGCAATATCAATCTGCGATCGCCTTTAATTCTGTTGCGCAATGGCAGTAACATCACGACAAACGCCACAGGCAGCAACATTCCTGGTGGCAATATTGGGATTGATACCCGGTTTCTGGTGGCTGGCAAGAGTGAAGATAGCAATATCAGCGCCAATTCTGAAGATTTTCGCGGTGGGAATGTCAGCATCAATGCCTATTCGATTTTTGGCATTCAACCGCGTCTTCAGCCCACCCCCAGTAGCGACATCACCGCCACGGGAGCGACCGATGCCTTAAGTGGCACGCTTGATGTCACCACAGCAGGAATTGACCCGGCGGCTGGTTTAGTTGAATTACCGACTGACTTTGCCGACCTGTCGCGGTTGATTGCGACTGGCTGTCCTGCTAACCAAGGCAATTCCTTCGTCATCACTGGTCGCGGTGGCTTGCCTCCCACTCCTGAGCAGGAATTGGACGATGATGCCGAGTGGCAAGACCGACGCAGACTAACAGTTCCTCAGCAAAACGAAAAGCTGCCCACACCCCATACCCCAACCACTCACACCCCAAACCCCAAATCTCACACCCCAATCATCGAAGCAACCGGATGGCAGATAACTCCCACAGGAGTTGTCATCCTGGTTGCCACCACACCTGAGCCAACGGTGCAGCATCCGTTGAAGGAGCCAGTTACCTGCCAACGCAGGCAGTAAACTGTTTAATTGCTTATCTTGCATAGTCTTATTGTGCAAAACTTGAGATAATGATACTCACAAGAGCGAAGAACAGATATCTGCTGATGTCAGTACAAAGAATGTGTATACACATTTGGCTCGCAACTTTGAAATGCTGCATTTTGCCATTTCAACTACGCTAGGGGGTTTCATACCGAACACAGGCAATCATCATGGCGTTCAAGCAGGGATTGCCAATTTGTAAAAGCGCGATTGCTGCTTGAAGCGCAGGGCAATCATGCAATCATCCCTCTTGAGCCGCGTAAGGCGCGATGGGCTTCGCCCCGCCGTAGGCATCGCATCGAACAATCGTCATGCTGGAGGCAAGACAAGATGAGCAGGTGGCATCTAAATACATCGGTTTTGATGGGTAGTGCTGTGTGGGTACTCAGTTGTGTTCAACCGATCGCCGCTCAAGTCGTTCCCGATAACACACTGCCAGTGGGAGAGCAAACGCAAGTCACAGGTAATCCCAATTTTCAGATTGACGGCGGCGCAAGGCGGGGTGGCAATCTGTTCCACAGCTTTCAATCGTTTTCGGTGCCGACTGGCGGTTCTGCGTTCTTCAACAATGCAGCAGATGTGCAGAACATTTTCAGCCGCGTTACGGGTGGATCAATCTCGAATATTGATGGCTTGATTCGGGCAAATGGTACGGCGAATCTGTTCTTACTCAACCCGAATGGCATTCTGTTTGGTGCAGGTGCCCGACTCAATATTGGCGGCTCGTTTGTTGCCAGTACCGCCAACAGCATCAACTTTGCCGATAATTTTCAGTACAGCGCCACCAATCCCCAAACTACACCCTTGCTGACTATCAGTACGCCCATTGGGCTGCAATTTGGACCGAATCCGGGAGGCATTCGCGTCCAAGGTACGGGTCACAATCTAGCTGGCGAATTTTTGTCACCAATTACAGGAGCGGGTAGCAGCCTAACTGGCTTACGAGTACCGCCAGGTCAGACCTTAGCCTTAGTAGGGGGTGATGTTGCCTTAGAGGGTGGACTGCTTACAGCACCAGGGGGGCGGATTGAATTAGGTAGTGTAGCCAGTGGTGTTGTCAGCCTCAGCCCAACTGCCTCTGGTTGGACTTTGGGCTATGGAAGTGAGCAAAGCTTTCAAGATATTCGTTTGTCTCAAACGGCATTAGCCGATGCTAGTGGTGTTAGTGGTGGTGATATCCAGCTTGCTGGTAGACAAATCGTGCTGAGTGATGGCTCATCAGTTTTAATTGAAAACCAAGGCACCCAACCAGCAGGAAACATCAGTGTCAATGCTTCTGAGTCTCTAGAACTAAGTGGAGTCATACCCAATAATCTATTTGCAAGTAGCCTGGTCAACGATGCTGTGGGCGTTGGCAGTGGAGGAAACATTGCCGTTTCAACCAAGCGTCTGGTTATTCAGGGCGGAGCACAACTAATTACTGACACTTACAGTACTGCCACAGCAGGCAACATCAGAGTGAACGCTTCTGATTCTGTGCAAGTGAGCGGGTTTGCACCTTTTTATCCTGCCATTATCAGCGTTATCGCTGCGTCAAGTTTCAGTTCTGGACGGGCAGGAGATGTCACAGTATCAACCGGGCGGTTGACTGCTAATGATGGAGGAAACGTGACATCTGTCACCTTTGGAACTGGTAAGGGAGGAGACGTGACGGTGAACGCAAATGGTTCTATAGAACTGGTTGGAGTGATCCAAAATCTTTTTACGCCGAGTAGCCTTTCTGCATCAACGTTCAATGCTGGAGATGCTGGCAACTTAACAATCAACACACCAAAGTTAGTGATTCGAGACGGCGGAATTGTTGCTGCTTCTAGCTATGCCAATGGTATAGCTGGAAGTGTCACGATCAATGCTGCTGAGTCTGTAGAGGTCAGTGGCACAGTTCCAGGGTCTCGAAATCCTACTCAGATCATCTCCTCTACCAATATTGTGGACACAACGTTACAACAGCTTTATAACCTACCTCTAGTACCGCGTGGGACTTCTGGAAACGTGACGATTAATACTGGGAGGTTGAGCGTCACTGATGGTGCTTTAGTCAACGTCAAAAATGATGGGTCAGGTAATGCTGGGGCATTGCGGGTTGAAGCGAACGTTATCTTTCTAGACAATCAAGCTGGTATCACGGCAGCAACCGCCTCTGGGGAAGGTGGCAACATTGACCTTAACGTGCGGGATGTCTTGCTACAGCGAAACAACAGTCCGATTACAGCATCTGCTGCTGGCACGGGCAATGGTGGCAACATCAGGATTAATACGTCCTCACTCGTCGCCGTCGATAACGAAAATAGCGACATCCGTGCCAACTCTGTTAACGCCCGTGGCGGCAACGTCACCATCAACGCAGATGGCATCTTTGGCATCCAGTTTCGCCCTCAAGACACGCCTAGTAGCGACATCACGGCTACTGGAGCCAGTTCTGCTCAAAGTGGCACTGTCCAACTCAACATCGAACAACTTGACCCCTCCTCCGGCTTAGTCGAACTGCCCACGACTGTAGTTGATGTATCTCGCCTGATTGTTACTGGCTGTCCCGCTAACGAAGGCAATTCCTTCGTCATCACTGGGCGGGGTGGCTTACCACCCACTCCTGAGCAGGAATTGGACGATAATGCCGAGTGGCAAGACCGACGTAGACTAGTCGTTGCTCAGCAAACCCCACAGCAGCCCACAGCAGCCCACACCCCAACCACTCACACCCCAAACCCCAAATCCCACACCCCAATCATTGAAGCAACCGGATGGCAGATAACTTCCGCTGGAGAAGTCATCCTGGTTGCCACCACACCAGATCCAACGGTGCAACATCCGTTGAAGGAGCCAGTTAATTGCATTGGCAAGCAGTAAAGTCAGCTTTACCAAAAACTTTTGTAAGTTGACGAAAGAATAAGGGTTTGGGGCGACGTTTCTGGTACTGACCAGAGCGATTGCGCTCTGTGCAGACGCAAGCGGGCGTATTGCTTACCTCAACGGGAGAACTGATGTACAACCCTATTGCTCAAAAAGCAGATAATACCAAGTTGTCTTTGCTCGTATTATTTGCTTGCAAGCCAGTCCAGTAGGGAGCTTAACTCCAAACAAGACAAACTTTGGCAACTTCGTATAATGCGGGCATTCTGGCAGATTGTAGACACGGGCGTCAAATCAACGCATGGTAAGCCTTCTAGAAATCTTTTCGGTAAAGCTGACTGTACAGATTGAGCATCATGTGTATGAACGCGGTTTTTGTACGGAGAAAATCAGCGAGATTGGGATCGCGGCTGTGCAGGACTTGGGGCGGGTGTGGAGGACTTGACGGGGCGTGGGACGGGGCGGGGCGATAGAGACGGGCGTGGAGAACTTGAGCCGGGTTTGACAGACCTAGACAGGCGTATAGCGGCTATGGGTTTTTGAACATTAGTTTGAAACTGTTCAGTAAAAGCTGTAGTTGGAGCAATCATCAAACCAACTGCTAACAGACTAAAGGTAAAAGACTTTTTCAACATTTTTCTGAACCTCTTTCTAAGTTGTCTTTTTGCATTTTTGTGCTGTTTGTCATCTGACTTTTCACGTCATATGGAAAAACTAACGTGAAGCCCTTCCCCTATAAGAGAGTATAAGTGGGGTTTTTCAAATACTGTGAAAAGTCAATTTTGTCAGAGGATGAATACCACTGATGTTTAAAAACCTGAACTTAGATATTGCATCTAAATTGTTATCAATGTTTGCATGAATTCAATATAGGTAATTGACTCTAAGAAGTCATCCACTCATAGTAGAAACTTTTTCACAATAGAATGATTGATAAATTAGTCGCTCTTAAAATGGAAGGTTGACTCCAACTAAAGTACGTAATACTCTGAATGTCAGTAGACTGAAAAGTTTTTTAAAAGACTTAAGCGCCCTTCATTTGAGCCGAGACTTTACCATCTGGCGAAATTTTCACCTGCTTGGGCTTCTCGATCCCATAGTCAACGAAGTTCTCCAACGGTGCTGGTAGAAGCGACCGGATGGCGGATTAGCCCCACGGGAGAGGTCATGCTTGTCGCCGATACGTCCGAACCAACCTTGCAGTATCCGTCAAATCGGTTAAGAATGTGTAAGGGGAGGTCATGAATTGTTTTCTACCATTTAAAGTAAAAGTGACGCTCCTACACCTACAATGTAGGTATAGATTTCTAGCATATTTTATCTTTCCAGAACTTCCTTATTGTGAGGAACGCGCTCTACCCCACTTGTCTTTTCAAAAAAAATTTAGCTAAATTGCTTATCTTGCTTTGTTTTATTCTACAAAATCTGTGATGACAATACTAGTGACATCTCCCCCACCATAATCTATTGATTTGGTGGAGGCTTCCCAAAACTTACGCTTTAGATTTCCTGGTTACTCTCTTACGAGATTTCGACACTTGTCTAGGGACTTCCAAATTAAAAAATATCCAATTTTTTTTTGTGGGATGGGCATCTTGCCCGTCCTATAAACTGGGCGGGCTGGACAGCCCAACGCCAGTCGCCTCTGTCGGGAAACCGTTCGGCTGAGCGCTCACGGCGAAGCCCTCCTGGAGCTTACGCTCCCCCACACAAGATTGGATAATTTATTTGTTGGAAATCCCTTATAGCCGTGGGGAGTGTCAAATCAGCAACAAACAAGCAGCACAACGAGATGAACGGGGGGCACTTGAACAGGCGAATTCATCAGGGAAAGTCGGTATTGCAGAGCCTCTTCTTAAAAAGGGGATGGCTGACATTTCTTCGAGTCGCTTTGGTGGGACTGCTGATCGCTATCAGCCTCCATGCTTCAATTGCTGTTGCGGTAGACAAGACTGGCGACTTGATTAAGGGCGACAATAAAAGGCAGCAGGTAGAAATTACGTCAAATTCCTTTGATAAGGCTGCGACTGCTTCACCTGCTCAAGTGGTGCAACAGGCAGAAGAGCGTTATCAAGCAGGACAATATTCAGAGGCGATCGCTCTTTGGCAACAAGCAGCGACAATTTATGACAGCAAAGGCGATCGCCTCAATCAAGCGCTCGTTCTCAACTTCCTTGCCACAGCCTTTGAAGATCTGGGACAGTGGACTCAAGCGAATGAGGCGATCAACCACGCGATTTCGCTGCTAAACACTCAAAATTCAGCCCAAAATTCAGATACTTCACACGTTCTCGCCCAAGTCCTCACCGTTCAAGGAAAATTACAACTAGCTCAAGGCAAAGCCTCAGAAGCCTTGCAAACTTGGCAAAATGCTGAAGCGGCTTACCGGAAAGCGAATGATACCAACGGTATACTCGGTAGCAAAATTAACCAGGCTAGAGCCTTCCAGACACAGGGACTTTACAGGCGAGCTACTACTCTTCTGACTCAAGTAGAACAATCCCTTGAAAAGCAGCCCGATTCGCGTCTCAAGGTGACTGGTTTACGAAACCTTGGCAAAATTTTGAGATTAGTAGGCAATGTGGCGAAATCTCGGACTGTTTTGCAGCAAAGCTTGGCGATCGCTGAGAAACTCCAAGACAAAACGCAAGTTCCCTCAAATCAATTTGCCTCAGATATGAGTGGCATTCTACTGAATTTGGGAAACACTGCTCGTGCCCAAGGAGAGAAAGATGCCGCTTTAACATTTTACCACAAAGCAGTAACCACCGCTCCCTCGCTCACAGCAAAAACTCAAATTCAGCTTGTGCAGTTAAGCCTACTGGTTGAAGCAAATCGATGGGCGGAAGGTCAACGCTTGTTGCCTCAAATTCAATCTCAGCTTGCTGAGTTGCCACCGAGTCGCCTAACTGCCTATGCTCGAATCAATTTGGCTCAAAGCTTAGTAAAGATGAGGAGCAAGGCAGGGAGAACTGGGGGAGTTGGGGAAGCTTTATCCTCTCATCTCCTCAGTACCTCAGCTCACGAACTAGCGACTGCTATCCAACAAGTTCGCTCGTTTGGCGATCGCCGTGCCGAATCCTATGCCCTTGGTACTCTGGGAAACCTGTATGAAAGCACCCAGCAATGGGGTAGCGCTAAAAGCGTAACAGAACAAGCCCTCAGCTTGGCTCAGTCAATTGATGCGGCTGACATTTCCTATCAGTGGCATTGGCAGCTAGGACGAATTTTTTGTCAAGGCACAGAGCCGTGTAACTCCACTGAAAATCTGCAAAGTGCAACCTCTGCGTATGGAGAAGCAGTCAAAACGCTCCAATCTCTCCGTAGTGATCTCGTCGCCATCAATCAAGATGTACAGTTTTCGTTTCGGGAAAACGTGGAACCTGTCTATCGACAGTTTGTTGAGCTTTTACTCACCCTATCTCCGGGAAGTTCGGGGGGTGAACCCAGCCAGAAAAACCTCAAACAAGCTCGCGAGGTCATTGAAGCGTTGCAGTTGGCAGAACTCGACAACTTTTTCCGCGAAGCATGTGTCAATGCTCGCCCTGTAGAAATTGACCAGATTGATCCACAAGCTGCTGTCATCTACCCGATCATTCTGCCCAACAAGTTCGCTGTTATCTTGTCCTTCCCTAACCAACCCTTGCGTTATCACCAGACACCTCTGGCTGAAGCGAAAGTGGAGCAAATCTTAAACCAAATGCGCCAATCTCTTAGACCCACAGCCTTTGTGGAAGATTGGTTGCCCGTTGCTCAACAAGTTTATAATTTGCTTTTGCGTCCTCAAAAGTCTCAGTTAGAGGCGAGTGGCGTAAAAACCCTCGTGTTTGTTCCAGATGGCTTACTCCGCAATTTGCCAATGGCAACGCTCCACGATGGTAAGCAGTATCTCATTGAAAAGTATAGCATCGTGCTAACCCCCGGTTTACAACTGCTTGGGCCCCAACCCCTAGAAAGCCAGCGTTCTAGAGGATTATTAGCAGGGCTAAGTCAAGCTCGTGAGAGTTTTCCGGCATTGCCGAATGTTATGGTTGAAATTAAGCAAATTGAAGCAGAAATTCCCGCTCAGGTGCTTCTCAATCAATCGTTTACCAATCGAGCGTTTCAAAACCGGGTTGATTCCACTCGTGTGTCAATCGTTCACCTGGCAACGCATGGTCAGTTTAGTTCTAATGTTGACGATACCTTTATCTTGACCTGGGATGGACGTCTTAACGTCAAACAATTGGACCAACTGCTGCGTTCTAGAGAGGGAAAACTCCGCCCAATCGAATTGCTGGTACTGAGCGCCTGTCAAACGGCGGCGGGTGATCAGCGGGCTGCATTAGGAATGGCTGGTTTTGCTGTACAATCGGGAGCACGAAGTACTATTGCCTCCTTATGGTCAGTAAGCGATCGCTCTACAGCATCGCTAATGATTTCGTTCTATCAAGAGTTAAGTAAGCCTGGCGTGACGAAAGCCGAAGCTCTGCGTCGTGCTCAAGTAGCTTTGTTGCACCAAGACGATTACAATTCCCCTTACTATTGGGCACCGTTTGTTCTCTTAGGAAATTGGCTGTAATCTAGCGCAATTCAATTGAATGAAGTACAGAATTATCTGTGTCTGGTGAGTGTTCATTTGTGGTTGATTATTTCTTTATTATACCTGACCCAATTACAAACCGCTATAAACCCTATGTATCGCATAAAACACTTATTGTGTACTGCTTCCCTTGGAGTTGCCCTGGCTGTAGAATTGGCGTTAAGCGTAGCTCTGCCGCAGGCAATCGCTCTTAGTACAGCAATGCTTATCGTACCCAGTGTTCTGGCAGCAGATCTGGATGCGCTTGAACAGCCGCAAGTCTCAAAGGTCAAGAATGCAAACCCCAAGCCAAGCAATCCTCCCCCTCCACCTAAGAATCCTGGTAGCTCAGCACCCGGAGGACGGCGTGACCGAAGTGCCTGTCCTCAAGATACTGAAGCGGCAACAACAGGTCCAATCCTGACTGCTCTCAGCCCAACAACCAAACCAGGCTTAACTCTAGCAGAGCGTCCAACATTTTTCGTATACGTGCCAAAAACCAGCGCTAAAACCGCAGAATTTAGTTTACGTAATCAAAATGGTAGCGGTCTATATCGGACAACGCTTACCTTGACCAATACCCCTGATATTGTCAGCATCAGCTTACCATCTAACGCACCGCCTTTAGAGATTAAGAAGCGATATATGTGGTCGTTTGCGGTAATTTGTAACCCGAGCGATCGCGTTGAAGATCAATTTGTCACAGGCACCGTTCAACGAACCGAACTCGATCCAACTCGCTTGCGCCAAATTGAGCAAGCACCTCTCAAACAACGCGTCTCATTATACCAGAAAGCTGACATTTGGTACGATGCCCTCCCCATCCTATTGGAGCTACGGCGCACCCAACCGAATGACCCAAGCATCAGCGCAGCTTGGCGCGAATTCCTGCAATTTGGTGGAGTCGATGGCATGATTGATAATAAGTGAAAAGATAATAAGTGAAAAGATAATAAGTGAAAAGATAATAAGTAAAACACTAGAGAGAACTCGCCTTGAGCGATCGCATTCATCCTATGTGGGCAAAGCTGAAACGGCAAATCTGGCGATGGCGCGGGGTGCTGATAACTGTTCCCAGCATTGCTGGAGGATTGCTGATTTTGCGGTTAACAGGTGCACTACAGCTCATGGAGCTAGTGGCGCTTGACCAGATGTTTCGTCTACGCCCCTTTGAACCTCCCGACCCTCGAATTGTCCTGGTTACGGTTGATGAATCAGATATTAAGCACCTAGGACGTTGGCCCATGTCTGATGCAGTGCTAGCTCGCTTAATCTCATCGCTCAAACAACAGCAGCCCAGAGTGATTGGTCTTGATATCTTTCGAGATTTACCCGTAGAGCCTGGTCATCAAGAATTAGTCAAGGTTTTCAAGTCTACACCCAATTTAATTGGGATTGAGAAAGTGATTAAAACGGCTCAAGGTGAGGTTATTCAAGCACCACCCATGTTAAAACAGCGTGATCAAGTCAGTGCAAGCGATCTCGTGTTAGATGCTGATGGCAGGATTCGCCGCAGTTTGCTGTATTTGAGAACTCAAGACGATCAATCGATATTGACGCTTGGAGCGCAGTTAGCGTTTGCGTATCTTAAGGCTCAAGGCATCACCCGCCAACCTATTGACTCTAATCAGAATCAGTTTCGGTTGGGTGGAGCAGTATTTACTTCGTTGCAGCCAAATGACGGAGGTTATGTTGGTGTTGATAATGGAGGATATCAAATTATATCATACTTTCCCAGGCTTAGGAATGACTTCCGCACGGTTTCGATAACGGATGTGTTACAGGGACGAATGCCACGGGATTTAGTGCGCGATCGCATTGTTGTCATTGGGTTAACGGCAGAGAGCATTGAAGATCGCTTTTTCACGTCCTACACCACTGACTCAATTGCAGCACCTGCTGGTGTTCAAGTTCATGCTTTGTTAACAAGTCAATTGTTAAGTGCTGCCTTAGATGGACGCCCTGTACTTCATGTTTGGTCAGAACCCTTGGAGTGGCTGTGGATAATTCTTTGGTCAACGATTGGAGCGGTCTTAGGTTGGACATCGCCTTCTCCTCGACGGACAGCATCTGGAGTTTTTCTCTTTGGCATCGCTCTTTTAGGCAGTGCATATATGCTGTTTCTAGCAGGTTGGTGGCTCATTATCGTTCCACCCCTCCTTGCTTTAGTAGGATCTGCGATTACGAGCAATGGCTACCTGCTGTGGGAAAATCTTAAGGAGCATGCACGAACACTGGAACAAAAAGTGCAAGAGCGTACCCTGAGATTAGAACAGGAAATCGTTGAACGAAAACAGGCGCAAGAAACGCTGAGTCAACAGAAACAACTCTTACAAACGATTGTTGACCATATCCCTGTGATGATTACGCTTCATGATGGACAGGGGCGAGTAGAGTTCGTTAATCGTCAGCTAGAACAGATCTTGGGATGGTCAACCACAGATCTGAATAATATTGACCTGATTGCTGAATGCTGCCCTGATAAGGAGCAGCGTCAGCAAGTTTTAGACCATATGTTAGCCGCTACTGGAAAATGGTTAGACTTAAAAATTAGAACCAAAGACGATCGCTTTGTAAACACCTCTTGGGCAAATGTTCAGCTTTCTCATCGCCTGTTTGTTGGTATTGGACAGGATATTAGCGAACGGCTTGACGCCGCGCTACGCGAACGCAAATTGGCTCAAGAAGCATCTATTATAGAAGAACGCAACCGTATGGCACGGGAAATCCACGATACCCTAGCGCAAGCTTTTACTGGTATTCTGCTTCATGTCGGAGCAGCTTGTGAGGTAATGGCGAAAAACTCGAATGCTGCACAGGTACACATTGAAACGGTAGATGAGTTAGCTCGAACTGGACTTGCTGAAGCCCGGCGATCCGTTGCCGCACTTCGCCCACAATTCCTAGAGGAGGGCGACTTGTACAGTGCTCTCAACCGTCTTACGACTCAAATGAAATCATCTAGCGATACCCACCTCATCTGCGAGGTGATTGGCACGGCATATCCTCTATCACCGAATGTTGAGAACAACTTACTGCGGATTGGACAAGAAGCATTGACAAATGCTATCAAATACGCAAAAGCCAACGAAATCCGTATTGAGTTGGTGTATGAGCACACACAGTGCCTTTTGCGGGTTAAAGACGATGGACAGGGGTTTGAGGTAGACAAGATATTGTTTAGGGGGTTTGGTTTGTTAGGAATGAGCGAACGGGCTGAACGCATTGGAGGTGAATTGATTATTCACACTCAGCCCACTCAAGGTACAGAAATCGTCGTAATTGTGAACCGGGAGTAGGCGTCAGTCAAAGTTGTTTTTTGTCATGTTCATTCGTCGAATCATTCCCATACCCATTGTGGTTTTGCGTCCTGCACCACAGTAGAGAGCAAAATTAGCTAAGGCGTTAATTTGTTTGATAATGAGTGGCTCAATATTTCCCATAATTCGATAGCTAATTTCGCCGACACAGCCAATAAATTTACTACGAGAATCGGCTGCAAGGCTAGTGCGAATATTAAAAAAACTAGGAAAAATGACTTCTGTCAGATTGGGTTCTAAAGAAATACCGCTATATTTATTCCAGCGTTGAAGCAGACTGTTAAACACACATTCTCTTGTTGGTAAAGCAGTGTCAAAATTACCTTGGCGAAAGTTAGTAGGAGTGCAAAAACTTAAAGCAATTTGGCGCTCATTATCAGATGCTTGCTCGTACAATTGAGTGTAGGTAGTCGCATTTGCCCAAGGTTGCGTTAACTGGGGAGTGCCGAAAATGCTGGTAATATACAAATCAGCAGGACCCAAGTGCCAAGGTTGGGCAGGGTTAAGATTAAGCCACAGTTGAGTCAGTTTGCTGCTTAGGGTATCGTCTAGTAGGGAAATACGCCACCAACATGGAGTTCCTATAGGAATGGGTTTTTCATGGTCCCATTGCAAGGTGTGATCTGAGATTCTAGTTCTGTTGGTATGGTTTAATTTAGCTTGTAACGGGCTGATGGTGAAAGCTTTGTCAGCACCAGAGTCGTGGAGGCGATCGCCCAGTTCTCTATCCACCGAACTGACGAGGTTGAGAAACAGGGCGTGGAGATGTCTGCCGGTGAGGAATTGTGATGGAATGGGAGATTGGGGAAGTAGGTTGAGGACTAAGCTGTGAGGCATGGGATTTTTGTAAACTGAAACAACACTGCATAGAGGGGAAGAGTGATGATTATTGTGCCCCGACAAAAATCTCTGGTTCAATGAGCTGAAGATAGCTGTAATATAGCGGTTCTCGGTTTTTTCCAATACCCCCCTTGACAAAAATGCAGTTTTCTTAACCTGTCGCCAATGAGGCAACTGAGACTATAATTACTCTATTGATAGTTTAGTGTTACTGTCTTCAATGGCTGCAAATACGTAATTTTAGGGATTATTTCCTCGTCTTTTGTCAAAATTCATAAAACTCGTCTATGTCAGAAACAGATAACCCATCCGCTACATCTGCAACAACATATTTCTGTCACAACCCCCTAATAAATTCTTTTTCATTTTCAATAGAAACTTTTTAAAGCTAATGGTCCAATTGCAACCTATAAAAGCGCGTATTTTTGCAGTGTTCCAAAACTTGGGCACCCTTGCATTACTGGCGATCGCATTTCCCTTCAACTGCACCGTCGTCTTAGCAGCGTTGCTGTGGAATTTTTTCACCCAACCGTTAAAGAAGCAAGTAGTTTCAAATCAGAATCCCAAAAATATCTTGATCGCTGGCACTAGGATGACCAAAAGCCTTCAGCTAGCGCGTTCATTTCACGCAGCTGGGCATCGAGCCATTTTAGTTGACATCGATAAATACTGGTTAAGTGGTAATCAATTTTCCAACGCTGTCGCTGGCTCTTACACCGTCCCTGATCCGCACAAAGACTTAGAAGGCTACATTGAAGCCCTACGTGCGATCGCCAAAAAAGAAAACATCGACTTTTTTATCCCGGTAGCCATTTTTGCCGTCATCTACTATGACTCCAACGGCAAAGCACCGTTATCAGGGTGTTGTGAGATTTTCCACTTCGATGCTGATGTCACTCAGATGCTGGATGACAAGTTTGCCTTTGCAGAAATTGCGCGATCGTTCGGTTTATCAGTCCCCAAATCCTTCAAAATTACTGCTCCAGAACAAGTTCTAAACTTCGACTTTTCCCAAGAGAAGAATAAGTACATTCTTAAAAGCATCCCCTACGACTCCGTGCGCCGCTTGAACTTGACTAAGCTACCCTGCGACACTCCTGATGTGACAGCAGCATTTGTCAACAGTCTGCCTATCAGTGAGGAGAAGCCCTGGATTATGCAGGAATTCATCCCCGGAAAGGAATACTGCACTCACAGTACCGTGCGAGATGGAGAGTCAAGAATGTACTGCTGCTGTGAGTCATCCGCCTTTCAAGTCAACTACGAAAATGTTGATAAGCCTGAAATTATGCAATGGGCGACTCATTTTGCCAAAGAACTCGGACAAACCGGGCAGCTTTCGTTTGACTTCATCCAGGCTGTTGACGGAACTGTTTACGCAATCGAATGCAACCCCCGCACTCACTCTGCCATTACTATGTTTTACAATCATCCGGGGGTAGCGGATGCCTATCTGGGTAAAGAGCCTCTGGCTGAACCTTTGCAACCTCTTGGTGACAGTAAGCCAACCTATTGGCTGTACCACGAACTTTGGAGGCTGAATGAGATTAGATCGTTAAAGCAACTGCAAACGTGGGTCAAAAATATTTTGCGAGGGAAAGACGCAATTTTTGAGGTGAATGACCCCCTACCCTTCCTGATGGTACATCACTGGCAAATTCCCTTACTCCTTCTCGAAAATCTACGAAGACTCAAGGGTTGGATAAGAATAGATTTTAACATTGGCGAGCTTATCGAGTAAGACTCGTTAGTCATCACACCGACTTTGAGCCACTCCCCTAACTAGAAGTTAGGGGAGTGGCTCAAAGATAGGTAAAAACGCAACTGCCCCAACTCCTCCGGCTAATAAATCAGCCGATAAGTCGTAGGGGCGTTTCGTTTTCACCCGCCTCATATCCCGCCACGCTCACGGAGTACCGTTATAGTGGAGGACTTACGGCGACTTGTTAAATGATTGGGAGTTGTCGCGTAGTGCCATGACAGCAGTGAGTCGTTGCAAAACTCAGAACTCAGATAGGTGAAGTCAGAAAAAGGGAACAGTATAAGTGCGGCTTTCGGTGATTCTGAATTCTGAGTTCTCCCTACACAAATTAAGTGCAGGCTAAATGTATGCTACGGTAGTCGTCGGATAATGGTTAAGCCATCTCGCAGTGGCAACAATACCTGTTCTACACGCGAATCGGCGGCGACAACACGGTTAAACTGAGCAATAGCCTCGCCGTTGGGGGTGCGGTTTTCAGTGGGGAGATAAACTTGTCCTTGAAGTAGAGTGTTATCCACGCAGAGAAACCCGCCAGGAATTAGCAAATCTTTCTCCAACAGTGTTTGAAAGTACTTGACATACTCCCGCTTATCTGCATCAATAAACACAAAGTCAAATGACTCTCTCGCTGCTGCCAGTTTCTGCAAAGTTTCCAGTGCTGGACCCACTTCCACACGAATTTTTGCGCCGTGGGGAGATTCCCGGAAAGCAGCTTGCGCGAACTCTGCAGTGTAAGGGTCTACTTCACAGGCGACGAGTTCTCCATCAGGCGGTAAAGCTTCCGCCATCGCTAATGCAGAATAGCCAGTGAACATACCAACTTCCAGCACTTTCCTAGCTTTGGTCATGTGGATAAACATCTTTAGCGTTTGTCCTTCCACGTGCCCAGAGAGCATTTCCTGCTCTAGTTCTCGGACGGTAGCTCCCTCGTGGAACCTTTGACTCCAACCTTCCTGAGCCGTTTTTTGAGCTAGCGCTGCTAGGGCAGGTGATTCACGGGTGGTACATTCTTCTAAGTAAGGGTCTAGACCTGCTGCCAAAAGCCATGCTTGATTGAGGTTAGCTAGTAGCTCATCAGATGTTTGCTGATTTAATGTCTGCAAAATGGTTTCTAGCTGCTTAGCTAAAATCCCTAACGGCGTAACAGGTCTAGCGCTTGGCTTTTCGACAACTTGAGACATTACATTTCACTCCCGACAAGTTCTGGCTGATGAGCGTCTGGGTACTGTTCTACACCATCTCCGCCACGGGGGTAGGTTTTGCACAGATGCTTATGTTCTGATAATGCTGCTGCTAGTTCATCGCGAGTTAAATCATTGACAAAGAAACAACTTCCAATCGGTCTGGGCATAGCGGCTCGTAGCAGACCGTCTCGTGTTAGGGTAATGGATTGGGTAGCATACCAGGCAAGTTCTTCGTCTAAGAGGGGATGGTCGAGGGCAAGACCGATACGGCTCATCAGACCAAGAATGCGATCGCGTTCTTCTGTGGTTATGTAGCCCCGCCCCGCAGCAATTGTCGCAGATAATGCCATGTCAATATTGACCGCATGACCGTGATAGATAGGCACGCGAGGAGCAAGTTCTAGAGTCGGACTCCAAGTATGACCGTAGGCAATCACGCGATCCAGGTCTAACTCGTGTAGGTTGGGAACTTCCAACTCCAGCATGGTTTTGATAGACTCGTAAGTGACTTGATGCGCCACATCCTTGATTTCTGGCGTTGCGTCAATGTTGCCAAAGTGTGTATGCAGTAGTTCTTCCCCATACTTCTCCAACAAATCGAAAACCTCTTTGTTGGCAACCACTGAAATTTTTACGAGTTCCGCCATACCATTACGCACTTGCGCTGTTGGCAAAGTACCCAGAAACGAGAAATCGAGGAAAACGTTTCGCGAAGCGTGATAAGCACCTAAACGATTTTTCAGCTTCTTGTGGTTCACTGCTACCTTGATAGCAACACTCGCATCAATCAATCCGATCAGAGTCGTTGGAATGCGAATGTAGTTGCTACTGCGGCGGTAAGTAGAACAGGCGAAACCTGCGACATCTGTAATCAGTCCACCACCAACCACTAGCACTGGTTCTTTGCGTACCAGCTTAAATTCAGCAAAAGCATCGATAATCTTCTCGAACGATTCAATCGTTTTGTTTGGCTCAGTGATGGTGATGGGAAAAACCGTCAAGTCAATCCCGTAATGCTTGAAATACTGCTGAATTTGACTGCTGTAGTGTTTATACACATTTTCATCTACAACAGCTAAGCAGCGTCCAAAATCTTTGTAAACTTGTGCTAATTCTGCATTTTCGATTGCGAAAACTCCATTAACATAAATCAAGCTGTACTCAATTTTCTGGTAAGCTTCTACGTGAAAAGCGGTTTTAGTAGCTTCAAACTTTGTTTGGACGGTACTCATTCTTTTTGACCTAAAGTTGACACTATCCCCCAAACAAAATGGGGGACTATTCGCAAGATAGTCGTAACTCCAGTACACTCACAAAACACTTATTCCCTTGGGCAGACTGCTCAATGGATAAGAGAATTGGAGGAGAATAAGGGAACACAATATAATGCTCTCCACCCATATAATTAGGTTTTGAGCATATTTCAGTAATTGATTTGATTTTGATTAGCTGACTAGTGAGCCAAAGAGCGCTGACATCAGGTTAAAATTCCACATTTTGCAGAAAATTCCTCATGCTTTGCTCTGTTGATAGCTATCGAATGGTCATTGTATTTTGACCTCTTTATCAAATTATCACATTTGCTTAAATGAAATTAAGTTTTTTTTCTATTCTCCTCCCAACTATCGGATACAAAGTAACCGAAATGACTCAAAAGTTTCATAAAAATGCGAGAATTTCACTAGACAGCAGCAGTATAAATCGTTTGATATCGTTTGTATTTAAACTACTAATTACCACATCATATGACTCACTCAAATCTACCAGAAGCTATACAAAATATCCTAGATACATACAAAGAGCCGGATGCTGTCTTTAGTGCCTTGGTTGGGGTACTTGGGGAAGTCTTGCAGTGCGATCGCTGTTTCCTTTACCTGAGAAACCCTCAAACCAAACTTGGCAGAGTCCCCTATTGCTGGCGACGAAACCAAGAAATTCCAGAAATCCTAGACCCCGATTGGAAACCAGAACCGGAATCTCTACCTGAAGAAGACCCTCTATTTGCTGCGGCTTTGCGAACTGACCCTTCTGTTTATGTTGAAGATGTAGAAACCGCGAACCCAGAGGTCGTCAACCGGGAGTTTGAGCGCAAGGAGTTTGGACATCGAGCGTTAATTCACTCCCACCTTGTCTGGGACGGTCAACTATGGGGAATTTTGCAACCCTGTGTTTTTGGAAGTCAACGAGTCTGGTCAGAGTTTGACCACGCCGTTGTAACCGAAGTGGAAGGCAAAATAGCACCCCTAGCAGCTGCTTATGTTAAAGCAGCTAATTTTAATTAGGGATGTCAGGGCGGACAGCATTGAAACCCTACTTACTAGGTCGGTTATCCCCCCACTCTGTGATCCCCTATCTCGCCTAGGATTTAGCCACAATTTAAGTAGGGTCATTTCTAAAAAAGCAAACTATGTTTCCGTTTTCTTTTCCTTTTGGGTATAACAACTGCTATACTGGCGAGCCTGTTTCTCGCAAAAGCCGTCTAGAGCGTAAGCTGAGATTTCTCAAGACAATGCGAGATGATTTAGAGACTAAACTTGCTGGTCTAAACGCTGCTATCAGTAATGTTGAGCAGCAGTTAAATCAGGAAGATGTCACTCAAGTGTAAGAAGTGACGGTAAACGTGAATTTCGCCGTGATATAGGCTGACCTCAGGGTTCGTGTTATTAGAGATGTGTATAGTAACTGCACTTCCCTAGTAACACGAACCCTGACAACTAAGAAGTTTTTAGAGCTCATTGCTCAAAGCCAAGTTTAACTAACAATTCATGCCAACGCTCCACAGGCAAACTTCCTCCAGAAGCAAAATCGTGTCCATGACCGTAATTGCCTTCACCTTCAGAGCTTTTATGCGTTCAACAAAAGCCTTGAAAGCATCACGCGCAGCCTCAAGAGTTGGTATCGTGTTGATATCTCCGGGAGGAATGGCACTCAGTTAAGATGCGGAAGTAGAGGAAGTGGGGGAAGATGAGGAGCCAGCGCCGTGGGCGGGTTTCCCGACTTGAGGCGACTGGCGTGGAGATAAGGAAGTATTTTCTCCCCCTACTCCCCCTACTCCCTTATCTTCTGGAGATTCTGGGACTGTTTCAGCCAAACGCCGTACTGTTTCGAGGGTGTCAATTTCTTCAGCAGGCTTATCATTTCGTATACGGAGAATGCGGGGGAAGCGCAAGGCGTAACCACTATTGTGTCGTTCGGATAGTTGCACGCGGTCAAAAGTAACTTCCAAAACCATTTTTGGTTCCACCACACACACCCTACCGTGTTCCAACTCTTGCAAAGTATGAGCGCGAAACCAATGACTCAGTTCTGTGACTTCAGCATCAGTGAGTCCTGAGTATGCTTTGCCCACATTCAAAAGTGTTGGATCTGTTTCGCTTTTGCGTACTGCAAAAGTATAGTCAGAAAGAAAGCGACTGCGTTTGCCAGTTCCTACTTCCGCTGCTGTAACGACAACATCAAGGGTGGCGATCGCCCGTTTAATTTTCAGCCAATCACGTCCCCGACGACCTGGTTTATATGTTGAATTGAGGTCTTTCACCATCAATCCTTCATTACCCCGTCCACGAGCGGCGGCAAATTCTTCATCTAAACTGGAAATATCAGCGAACCGTTTATGAATTCCCCTTCGCACTCTTTCACTGTCTAAATGTAGAGATTCTAGAATTATTCGCCTAGTAGAAAACGGTTCGTTAATCAACACGCGTTGTTGAGCGTACAATATATCATAAGCAATGAATGCCACAGGCACTTCATTCAGCAACTCTTGTGAAACTTTTTTGCGTCCCAAGCGCTTTTGCAGTTCTTGAAAAGGTAATATTTCTTCACCTCTAATTGGTACAATTTCCCCATCCAAAATTAAACTATGAGCTTCACCCACATCTGATTCAAGTGATATCAAATCAGCCAGCGGACTCGTTAAGTCTGGAAAGCTTAATGTAATTTCGTCAAGAGTGCGCGAAAATATTGCCACACGCCTATTGTGACAAACTGTGCCGTGCAAAATTTCTTGGTCTTCTGAGGTTGGCGCAATGTGAATTTGAGCGCGAATACCATCATACTTATCTTCAACAGCAAAACCCGAAGGCATTTGCTTTGCAACTTCCGTTAAATCAGTAACGGGACTTGCTAGCATAAATTTCATCGGATGAAATAGGCGCATCCGTGCAGAATCAAGTTGTCCATTCCGAGCAAGAATAGCTGTTTCGCCAATATCACCAGTTAGCATATTCACCCATTGCACTTTAGCAACTGGGATTTTAAATAGACGGGCTATAGCATCCTCAACAGCACCTTCTTTTAATCCAATGCGTAAATCACCTGCTAACAGTTTGACGATATACTTTGCTTCTAGAGGTGTTGCTAATTTTAGTAAATTTGTAACAAGAGAGGTTTTGCGTTTTGTTCCCTTTGCTGTTGCCAGTTCTTCGAGTTTTTCTGATAATTCAAAAAGGGTAAGAGTAGGCTGATGTTGATCGAGATGGGAATTGTTATTAAAAATTTCAAATGCTACGTCTCCAGGGTCGCCCTTTTTGACTATATTCTCTTGAATTTCTGATTTTTCAGCACCACTAACATTTGTCATTGCTGTCAATAACGCCGCTCCACCAATATTAATTGTGCGTTGGTCGCGTAATGGAAATATATATCCGGAAAAATATCTTGCAGCAAGTACCAACTCGTTATCAGATAATTTGGTGAAGTAGTCGCCCAGCAATGCAGCTTTTTCAGTACGCTTTGATGTGGTAGCGATACTTTCTGCAACTTGGGCAAAACAGATGAAGGCATTAGCCTGTAGAATTATGTTGTTACTAACAGTTATTTCTTCAGACACAGCAAACAAAGCTTTTGGAACACTTAATAGTAATTACTACTACAAATAAATTTCATCTGCCCAAAAGAGTATGCAAAAAACTTACCTTTGGGACTTGCTTTTGCAATTAGCAAATCATCAATTTTTATATATTTTAATAAAAATATAGCGCTTCTCGTTTGAATGAAGTACTAATTTATCTGTGTCCATCTGTGGTTCATTTATGAATTTCATTTGTATCCTAGAAATAGAGGCTTAATATTTTTAGGTAAATATGATGACCCCAGTGGAATTCAAGCAATTGATAGAAAAAGGTTCAAAATGTCCTGAGTCACTGCCAAAAGCGTTGCAAGCTCTTTGGTACGACAACAAAGGTGACTGGAACACTGCACACGAAATAGTACAAGATGCCAGCGATACAGATAGTGCTTGGGTTCACGCCTACCTACACCGCAAAGAGAGCGATTTAACTAATGCCCGTTACTGGTACAGACGTAGTGAGCAGCCAGAGTCAAAAGTAGGATTAGATCAAGAATGGGAGCAGATAGCTTCTAGTTTGCTGAGCAAGGTGAACCAAGCATGGATGCAGATGAACTGAAGCGGCGTTATGCTGCAGGAGAGAGAGATTTTCCAGCAACAAATCTGGGTAGAGCCAAGTTGATTGGAGCCCATTTAGCTGGAGTCAATTTATTTGCAGCGGATTTAAGTGGGGCAAACTTAGCTAAAGCTAAACTGTGGGGAGCCAACCTTGGAGGAGCTAACTTAGCTGGAGCCAACTTGACGCGAGCTAACTTAAGCGGTGTCAACTTGCATGAAGCTAATCTCAGGGGAGCCAAGCTAAACTTTGCCAAGCTTTATGGAGCAAATTTGAGTGGGGCTTGCTACGATGACAGCACCCGCTTTTCTAGAGGTTTTGACCCCATCAGTAGAAATATGCGGAAGCTGTGACCAAATATATATTCATTGCCTACAGTTTAAGCATAATAGAGATAAATTGCGGAATAATCTGATGGCTGATGTAAGTGGCACTTGGTTGGGAACTTACTGGCAACAAGGAATTCCTACTCGCTTTGAAGTGACATTAATTCAGAGTGGTAACACATTGACTGGTAGGATTTTGGATGACAGCGACTTGGGAGAAGCCCAGCTAACTGGTGAGGTGGTTGGGCGTCGTATCAGCTTTATCAAGCGCTACTTTACGACTTCACCTGACCCAGTTACCTACGTTGGTACAATCTCAGAGGATGAAGATTATATGCAAGGACAATGGAGCCTCAAACCTTGGGGCTCTGGTCCTTGGGAAGCCCGACGCAGTGGGGAAACGCTGATGGCAGATTTACAAACTCGTGTAGAAAAAAAGGTTTCGTTAACTGGTGTATAGCTGGGATTTTACAGCGGTTTTCTGTAAGGTGCGCTTTTTACCACACAATATCTCAAATGTTCATTACGTAAGCTTTTATGGGCAATGCCCACCCTACGATTTGTCGTCTAATCATTTGAAGGGCGCTGTAAATAAGTGTAGGGTGTAGTCATTTTTTTATCCTTACACGCTACACCCTGTCGTGCCGAATCACTTTGTTGGTTTCAAAGCAATTTCAAATTAATTCTCCACGGAGAACGGTAACTGCTTGTCCACTTAGAAAGACACGAGAACCCCCTTCATAACGAATCTTTAACACACCACCCCGACTAGATGCTTGGTATGCTAAGAACTCATCCTTCCCTAGGCGATCGCGCCAAAAGGGAGCAAGGCAACAGTGAGCAGCCCCAGTCACAGGGTCTTCATTAATTCCAACTCCTGGTGCAAAAAAGCGAGAGACGAAATCATATTCTGAATCTGTGTGTGCTGAACTCGTAACAATCACATTGGCAAGAGGTAACGCTTTGATGAGTTCAAAATTTGGCTGCATTTGTCGTACTAAATCTTCAGACTCCACTTCTACCAAATAACCCAGGGAATTTTTCATCACCGTTTTTATAGGAATACCCAAAGCTTGATCGAGTTCTGGAGGAGCAATTGTTTCTTCTGAATGATTCACTGGAAAATCGAGTTCAATCCAATTTCCCTGTTTTTTGGCAATCAGCAGTCCGCTTTTAGTGTGGAAACGAGCGACTTCATCAGGTAAAAGATGTCCCTGTGACCAAAGAACATGAGCGCTAGCAAGGGTTGCATGACCACACAGTGGCACTTCTGTTGTAGGCGTGAACCAACGTAGATGAAAACCATCTTCTTGCCTGACTAAAAACGCAGTTTCAGATAAATTCATTTCTTGCGCCACTTTTTGCATCCAGTCCTCGGACTGGGGACCAGGTAAAACGCAGACCGCTGCGGGGTTACCTGCGAAAGGTGTGTTAGTAAATGCGTCTACTTGAGTAATAGTCTGTCCCATATCTTCAAATCTGTTTGAAATTAAGAATAGTGGTGAAACTTAACCGTTTGGTAATAAATAGTCTGGTTGAGGCGGCAGTTCTAGCCAAAAAGCAATTTAGCCGTCATCGGTTGATAATAGTCATTTTTGCAGGGATTATGCTAAGGAATCTACCACAAGCGTGATAACTAATTCAAAAAATTGCTCGGACTAGCTTATAAATTTTTTCTTTCTACCCAGATCACCCCATTAGAATGATGAGCTAATAAAAGCAGCTTGAAAAACCCTGAGTATTGTCACCACTATTTGAAGCCATCTATGATTGTTTGCAAATATTGAGTGGAGGCAGCTTCTGCTTGGGAACGCACAACCAACTCTGGCTTTTTTAATGCATCTCGAAGCTGGCGATAAAAGTGGATAGTGTGCTGAAGCGCTCGGGCAATTTCCAGGCGATCGCGTTTGGTAGGAATAGTCTGACAAAAATCAGGAACCAAAAGCGGAATTTCCCTTTCCAAATTCCTTACACCGCGTGGAAGCAGCCCAGCCTGCACCTTTGCTAATGGAGCGAGAACTTGCCCACGCAGAAAAGAAAGAAAATCAATGGCTTCAAACAGTTCACCTCTTCCTAATTTAGTTGCGCCGTAGTGTATCCACACCCAGAAGCGGTCTTCAATCCATTGTGGATCAACGGGTGGATAGTTCCGTGGATTATCTGAAATAGCTGAGGTCAATAAATTCTCACGTTCCCATAGAACAGTAGGATTTTCTACTCGGTCTGTTTTGAAAGCTTGTAAAAGCAAAAACTTCAAATCAACGTGTACAAGCGGATTGTCATACAGACAAATTAACAATCGGGGTTCGCCGACGTGTTCGCCCGTAAAAGCTGCAAGCAGCGAACCAAGCCGATTGGCGAAAAGCTGTCGCTCCTTTAAAACCTGTTCATAATAAACATCATCTACGACAATAATCAGGTCTAAGTCGGAATACTCATCCATTTCTCCAGTCAAATAGGAGCCAGCGATCGCTACACCTAGCAAACGGTCATCCTGATTCAACTTTCCAAGAATCTGCTCTAGAAACAAGCGTTGTGGTTCGGGAATAGACATACTATCTTCTATCTCTGCTGCCGCTTTGTAACGCCATGTTACAAAGTGTAGTATAAGACTATTAGCTGCTAACATCCTGCAACTGGGTGAATTAGATCAGTGAATTGCCATGCTCTTGAAATACAGATAAGTTGCTGAAACAGCAAATTCGTATCAGAATCGTGAGGCTATCAGCTTCACATCCGCATACTTCCAGGCTTGCTCAAAGCGCTCCTCCACGGTCAAAGCTTCCCGAGTCTTGCCTTGTTGACGCAGACTTTGGGCTAGTCCGAACAGTGACCAGCCATTCTCGGGATAGCGTTCTAAGTCTTCTTTATAGACAATCTCAGCTTCTGCGGCACGGTTAGTCTTAAGCAACAAAGCTCCCAATGATTGCCGAACTGGTGAGTACCAAGTTGCAGGCTCATCATACTTCAGGTTGTCTTCCAAAGTTACAGCCAACTTTAGGTGAGCGCGTGCCTGTGTATAATCGCTTTGTTGAGCCGCTATCTCACCTGCCAAAACCTCAGACGCAATTTTTAGAAGATTTGAAGTTGTGTTGATATCCCAAATTGTGACTTTCTCTATGGCTGGATCAGCTACAATTGCTCTTAACTGTTTGAGTTCCTCTGCTGCTTGCTTGAGTTCACCTTTAGCGGTGAATGCCATTCCTCTAGCATAATGCCAAGCTCCATTAGGATACTTGAGGTCTGCTCCTGGCGCTGGCTGTTTGAGAATTTCATCCCACTTACCGAACCTTGTTAATGCGTAAAGCGGCATCGCGTAGTAATGTTGCAACGTACCATATCCAAGTTCTCGCATTTTTTTCTGGTCTGCCATTGCTGCTGTATAGCGGGCAGCTTGAATTGCCTGTTTACTATCCCCTCCCATCATGGCACCTGCCATTAGGAAATGATGGTTATGGGGCATATAACCCAGTGCATAAATTCCTTGAGCATGGCATTGGGTAATGTAATCTTGGTCTACGGCGATCGCTCTTTGGTTAGCAACAACAGCATCATGGTAGCGCCCAACTCGAATGTAGATGTGGGCGGGCATATGCACAAGATGTCCAGCCCCCGGAACTAACTCACCAAGACGATCTGCACTGGCTATACCGCGTTCGGGATTGGGTGATGACTCAACAGCGTGAATGTACAAATGGTTTGCCCCAGGATGATTAGGATTGCGCTTAAGCACGGACTCTAAAACAGTCAGAAGTTCAGTTGTTCCTGGGTTGGGCTTACCATCTTTTGACCAGTAATTCCAAGGCATAGTATCCATAAAAGCTTCCGCAAACAGTGTTGCAGCATCCAAATCCTCTGGATAACGCTTTTGCACCTCGCGCATTGCATTTACATAAGCGGTATCTAAGGGCTTGCGGTTTTCATCTGGCTGTAACGAGTAGCGCTTAGCTAATGCTTGAATGTAAGCTTTTTCCTTTTCGCTAGCGTTTTTGCTCAATTCAATGGCTTTTTTCATCGCCTGAACTGTTTCTGGTACGGCTTCTTTTTCCATTGGGGCATTGATGTTCGGTCCTTTGACGAGTGCAATTCCCCAGTAACACATAGCGCAATTAGGATCTAAACTTGCTGCTTCTTTAAAAGAGCGTGCTGCCTCAGCATGATTAAATCCGTAAGCTAGAGTTAGCCCTTGGTCGAAGTAGCGCTGGGCAAGTTTCGAGTTTGTGGAAATAGGATGATGGTGATTACCGAGATTATTGAACAGAGGTGCCGTGTGATGAGTCGGTTCAGAATGAATGCGACTAGGCTCATTTGCTACCACCTGCTTAGCAAATTTGATACCACATCCAGACAGTCCAATCGTAATGAGTAAAGTTAGAACAAACAATATTTGTTTTTTGTTATTGAATAACATCGCAACCTGCAACTATTGAATCAGATACACAAATGTATTTCTAAGCAATTTCGTTGAATTTGTTTGGAATTTGATTTAGGTATTGGTTTCTATATTTATTTATCACTATCTGACGGAGGATTTTCGCAAAGGTTGAGCTATCTCGATAAAGTGCAGACTTTTTGTGAACTTTTCAGACTTTTTTAACTTATGCAAGTAAATTAAAGTAAATTAAAATGAAAAGTTTTTAAGAATGAGAGATAAACTACGACTTGGTGATTACCCGTATGCGCAAAGCGCAGGCACTCTCGGCGCGTAAGCTCCCACCGGGTGAAGGCACGCTCCGCGTGTCCGTAAGCCTAGCGGCAGCGCACCGCGAGGGACTCAGGACAGTGAGCTAAGTCCCTATGTCCTTACGAACACGCTACATAAACGCCCAATCACTAATTATGCGGATTATGCGATCGCCAGCTTCTCCAAGTGATCGATTACATCAACGACTACCTGGCTGAGTTACTGGGATGAGCCAGTTTCACCAGTACGTAACAATTCTGAACACAATTGCAGCGGGTCCTTCCGCATGAGAGGATTTAAGCAGGTTTAGCCCAACCCTTAGTGTGCAACCAATTAGCGTGAAGAAAAACTATGAAACAGGGCGATTTGTCCTTGCCAGCTGAGTGTACCCTTCGCAGTGCAACATCTGCTGATATTTGGTCGATTCGGCTATTGGTGCTAGGGGCAAAACTTGATCCTACCCAAATAAGATGGCAGCAATTCTGGGTAGTAGAATGCGACGGGCAATTGGTAGCTTGCGGGCAGTTACGCAACTTCTCTGGCGCGCAAGAACTTGGTAGTTTGGTTGTTTTACCAGCTTGGAGAGGTCGCGGTTTGGGGATGATTTTGACACAGCATTTGATTCACCAAGCGACTCAACCACTTTATTTGGAGTGTTTAGGTCAGCGACTGGCGCAGTTTTATCGTCGCTTAGGTTTTGTGCAAATTTCCTTTGAGGACTTACCGCCGTCTATGAAACGCAAGTTTGGATTGTCTCAATTAGGAAAGAGGTTGATAGGAGTTCCCGTTGTGTTTATGGAGTACCGGGACTAGAATACACTCAAGGTACACATCAGGTCGTTTTGTCGTTAACACAATGACAGTGACCAGATCAGGACTTACGCAAAATTATGAAAAAACGAACCGCAAAGGACGCAAAGGACACGTAAGCGCAAAGCCCACACTTCGTGTTGGCGCAGCCTGTCCGCAGGACTTACGCGCAGCGTGCGCCTTAGCGCATAGGGATAAGAGTTTGAGAGAGTTTTTGCGTAAGTCCTGCAAATATAATACCAAGCGTGAAAAAAGAATGCGACAGATATACATTCCCAAACCCTCGTTATCTCTGTCTTTCTTAATGCCGTACCTTATGAATGCGTGAATGAGCGAATTGGTATAAGAACTGTGCATTCGGCATTGAGTCATTCTAAGCATCTAATATTATGTGCCTCAGAAAAATTCTTTCTCACAACCCTTGACTCTCCAGCGTACTGGAGGATTCAAGATGAAATTAGTTGCTAGTTAGCGCCACTTGCTAATTGGAGTCGTCTTATGGAAAATGCCACACTGAAACTACGCGGCATGAGTTGCGCCTCTTGTGCTAGAAGCATTGAAAATACAATTCGTTCTGTCCCTGGCGTCAATGAATGTAATGTGAATTTTGGGGCAGAACAGGCAACAGTTAAGTACAATCCCAAAAAAACCAATTTAGAAGCGATTCAAGGTGCAGTGGATGAAGCAGGTTACTCTGCTTACCCACTCGAACAACAAAACCTGATGGCAGGAGAAGATGATGCCGAAAAAACAGCTCGTTTGCAAGAGTCACGCTTGCTACTGCGGAAAGTTGTTGTGGGTGGGGTGATTGGTGTTGTGCTAGTGATTGGGTCGTTACCCATGATGACAGGATTGCATTTACCTTTCATTCCAGCATGGTTGCATAATCCTTGGGTGCAGCTCGTGTTGACAACTCCGGTGCTGTTCTGGTGCGGTGCTGATTTCTTCAAAAATGCTTGGA
The DNA here is from genome assembly GCF_963872035.1 of Scytonema sp. HK-05. Lineage (NCBI taxonomy): Bacteria > Bacillati > Cyanobacteriota > Cyanophyceae > Nostocales > Scytonemataceae > Scytonema > Scytonema sp. HK-05. Next base: position 14,041 of record NZ_CAWMYC010000156.1, on the reverse strand, counting down.
AAGCTTTTAAACGACACGCTGCAACTATGGATACTCTGGTTGCTTTAGGTACAGGGACAGCATACATCTATTCTCTGTTTGCCACTGTTTTCCCTGGTTTCTTTACAACACAGGGGTTGATGCCGGATGTATATTACGAAGCAGCCGTGGTGATTATTGCCTTGATTCTTTTGGGGCGATCGCTCGAAAATCGCGCCAAAGGGCAAACCTCTGAAGCTATCCGCAAACTCATCGGGTTACAAGCCAGAACTGCTCGTCTGATTCGTAACGGGCGAGAAGTTGATGTCCCGATTGCAGAAGTCATGATTGGCGATGTCATAATGGTTCGCCCTGGTGAGAAGATTCCCGTAGATGGTGAAGTGATTTCGGGAACATCCACTGTTGATGAAGCAATGGTGACAGGGGAAAGTGTGGCTGTCAAAAAACAACCAGGAGATGAAGTTATTGGAGCCACTATCAACAAAACTGGGAGTTTCAAGTTCCGGACAACACGAGTCGGAAAAGATACAGTGCTGGCGCAAATTGTCCAACTTGTGCAGCAGGCTCAAGGTTCCAAAGCCCCAATTCAAAGATTAGCAGACCAAGTGACTGGATGGTTTGTGCCTGTGGTGATTGCGATCGCCCTCCTCACTTTTATCATTTGGTTCAACTTCATGGGCAATCCGACTTTAGCCCTCATCGCCACGGTTGGAGTACTAATTATCGCTTGTCCTTGTGCCTTGGGTTTAGCCACACCAACTTCTATCATGGTAGGAACAGGCAAAGGTGCAGAAAACGGCATTTTAATTAAGGGAGCCGAAAGCCTGGAACTAGCGCACAAGATTCAAACAATCGTGTTGGACAAAACCGGAACAATTACTCAAGGTCAACCCACAGTGACGGATTTTGTTACAATTAAAGGCAGTGCTAATGGTAACGAAATCAAGCTGCTACAACTAGCGGCATCTGTAGAACGTAATTCTGAACATCCACTGGCAGAAGCAGTTGTGAGATACGCCCAATCCCAAGAAGTGGCGTTAGCAGATGTGAGGGAGTTTGAAGCAATTGCAGGCAGTGGTGTACAAGGTATAGCTTCTAACCGCCGAGTGCAAATTGGCACACAACACTGGATGGAAGAATTGGGCATTGATACCCAAGCCCTACAACACGACAAAGAGCGTTTGGAATATTTGGGCAAGACGGCGATTTGGATTGCAGTTGATGGGGAAATTCAAGGATTGATGGGCATTTCTGATGCCATTAAACCCACTTCTGCCCAAGCAGTAAGAGCATTGCAAAAACTTCGTTTGGAAGTCGTGATGCTTACGGGAGACAATCGCCGTACCGCAGAAAGCATTGCTCGTGAAGTTGGTATCAAACGTGTCCTTGCTGAAGTCCGCCCCGACCAAAAAGCTGCTACGGTGCAGAAACTGCAATCAGAAGGAAAGATTGTAGCAATGGTTGGTGATGGTATCAATGATGCACCAGCCCTAGCTCAAGCCGATGTGGGAATCGCAATTGGCACTGGTACAGATGTGGCGATCGCCGCCAGTGACATCACGCTCATCTCTGGCGATTTGCAAGGTATTGTCACCGCCATTCAACTTAGCCGCGCTACGATTCGCAATATCCGCCAAAACCTATTGTTCGCCTTTATTTACAACGTTGCTGGAATTCCGATTGCTGCTGGTGTTCTTTTCCCCATCTTCGGTTGGTTACTTAATCCCATCATTGCAGGTGCAGCAATGGCATTTAGCTCAGTTTCTGTTGTCACAAATGCTCTGCGTTTACGTAAATTTCAACCTAAAGCAATTGCATGAGGTGGCAAATGTTAAGTAAAAAGGCAATTTTCAGCAGTATAGCTAGCTTGGGATTCTTGTTCAGTCTCGCTTCTGGGGAAGCAGTAGCACAAACGACCAGTGAAATACCAAGCAACGAGAAATCACAGATGACTGCGTTTCGTCGTATAGAGCAACCACTATGGGTAAAAGGTGGAGTTACTACGGTCGGCTTGGGGTTAATCGGTTTAGAAATATGGTGGTTTCTCTGGAGTAAACCTAAGTCCCAAAAAGCAGAAGCTCATGATGGCATTCAAGAGGTAACTATTACTGTGGATGGAGGCTATGAACCTAGCCGAGTTGTAGTCAATGCTCTTCAACCTGTCCGTCTCAATTTCCTACGCCGTGATTCCAGTAGTTGCCTTGAACAAGTCGTATTCCCCGATTTTCACATTACCCAAGAGTTAGACTTGAACCAGGTAACAACCGTCGAGTTCACCCCTGAAAAACCAGGTCAATACACCTTTGCCTGCGGTATGAATATGTTTCGCGGTGTTGTGGAAGTCAAAACGCCTCAGTCATCAACAGTTAGTTCATAGTTCAAAGAATGATGCTGTTTTCTCTTGACTCTCCAGCTTACTGGAGAGTTTAAGATAAAACTAGTAGTTGTATTTAGTCAAGGTGCAGCTAAATATGTTAGTTCAAGAAGAGATAAAACAGATTGGTGTAGTTGCTAAAGAGAGCGGCGTACCAATTAAAACCATTCGTTACTATGAGGAGCTAGGTCTACTTAAAGCATCAGGCAGAACTGAAGGTGGATTTAGATTATTTCACTCTGATGTTTTTGCACGTTTGAGCTTTATCAAACGCGCCCAAAGCCTTGGGTTGACCTTATCAGAAATTAAGGATTTTTTGAATGTTCACGATCAAGGTGATTTACCGTGCGAACATATCAAAGTTAAACTGCAAGACAAGCTGGTAGATATTGATCAACAAATTCGGCAATTAGTCATTCTGAAGCAAGAGTTAGAAGGACTGCTTTCGGGTTGGGAAACAATACCTGAAACTCCTGAGGAAACAATTTGTCCTATTATTGAAAAAATTAAATAATTCAGTTTGTCTAATCTATGTTAATCAGCATATAGCAGTCATAGATGATTCGTGAACAACAAGATTCCCGACTTCGCCAAAGTTGTCGGGAATCTGAGCATACGCGGTTTTCACCAATCAAATACGATTGCTATAGCCCTCAATCAGGTTTTTGCAAGACATCTAATTTTTCTAAAATACTCCTTTTCTGGTAACAAAACTCCATCTTTGGACTCAAGTCACTGCTTTGTAAAAACGCTAACAATATAATTGAAGCTCTCAGAAGTGAAGAAACGACTTGCAGTAGAGCGCTCATATTCCAGCTAGGTAGTAGAGATAAGAGTAGCAAAAATGACAGATTCACAAAATCGCGATGAACAAATTAAGAAGCTGCGTGAACTGATCAAAGATATTGACATTGGAATGCTGACTACAGTTGATGAAGACGGAAGTTTGCACAGTCGTCCGATGTCAACCAACTCAGAGGTCGAATTTGATGGCGACCTTTGGTTCTTTACCTACGCCAGTTCCCACAAGGTGACAGAAGTTGAGCAGCATCAGCAGGTCAACGTCAGTTTCTCTGATCCACATAAGCAAAACTACGTTTCTGTTTCAGGTAAAGCTCAATTGGTACGCGATCGCAATAAATTACAAGAGTTATGGAAGCCGCAATTGAAAGCTTGGTTTCCTAAAGAACTGGATGAACCCGATATTGCTTTGCTCAAGGTGAGTGTAGAAAAAGCTGAGTATTGGGATGCACCTTCAGGTTTTGTAGCACACACAATTGGACTGGTGAAGGCAATAACCACAGGCGAGAAACCCAATGTCGGCGAAAATGAAAAAGTCACTTTGAAATAATCAAAAAGTGAAATAATAGCAACAGAAAAACTCGGTTTCTCAAAGAAACCGAGTTTTTGTTATAAAACTTAAGATATAACTTCGACATTTTATGGTAAACAATATTCCTCAACCAGGGCAAAAAGCCCCTGATTTCTCTGCGACAGATCAAGACGGTCATCAAGTCACTTTGGGTGATTTTTCTGGTCAGTGGGTTGTTCTCTATTTCTATCCCAAAGATGACACTCCTGGTTGTACGACTGAAGCTAAAGATTTTACCGAGTTGTATCAGGACTTCAGCAAATTAGGAGCAAAAATTTTAGGTGTCAGTCTAGATTCTCAGAAATCTCATTGTAAATTTATCAATAAACATAACTTATCAATTACGTTATTAAGTGACCCAGAACATCAAGTTGCTGAAGCTTACGGAGCATGGCGATTGAAAAAGTTTATGGGTAAGGAGTATATGGGTGTAGAACGTTCGACTTTCCTTATCGCACCTGATCAAACAATCGCTCACACCTGGGCAAAAGTCAAAGCTAAGGGTCATGCAGCTACTGTGCTTATGCAATTGCGAGAATTGATAGAAACCCAATCAAGTCAGGCATGAAACTAGACAATTGCAACAGCAATAGTAGCAGGAGTATTTAGACGGCAATAATTACAGTTCTGATACTAAACGTCATAGGGTGTTGTCCTGCCGGCATATCCACAACTGCTTTTTTCATACTTGACTTTTGGTTATGACGGAACTGATGATACAACAAGCACATGAGTTTTATAGAAAGTACATCTACAACGAAGAACTTATTAGCCTATTGAGAGAATACAACATACGAATACCTGGAAGCATTTCGCCACAGCTTTGGGAGTTGTTTGGTGCAATACTCACTGGAGATAGAGGTACTGGCAGCTATGGAGCCGACCTTAGCAATTACGAGGTAAAATCTAGTATTGCTGGTAACTCATTTGAGTATCAGTATCATTTAAAAACAGGTAGGGGTAAGCTTCTGAAAGATATGACTGTAGACCATTTATTTGTGTCCTACAGTCGCGACTACAGAAACGTTACATTTCGCCAAGTGACAGGAAATTTTCTGTCAGAAATTTTCCAAAGTTGGTTACCTGGTTTGGAAGAACGTTACGGCAGTCAAGAATCTAATCGTCGATACCGCAAAAATATCAGCTACAGTACAGTAAAAGCACACGGTCAAGTAGTTATGAGTATTCAGGATGGTATGCTTATATTTCCCCAAAACCAGTTAAGCAGCAGGTAGAGAAGTTTTCATTGCGCTATTTAATTCATCAAACAATAGATTGAGATAATTCTTAGCAATCCATTCGATTACCGGAACACAAACAGCATCACCAAAGCCAAAGAGTATATTATTGAGTGAAATATTTTGAGGAATTAAATACTCAGAAGCCCCCATAAGACGAGCACTTTCACGAGCATTAATTAACCTAGCATCAAAACGTCCCTTACCAGCTCTAACAATAATTTGACGAGCACTTCCTCCCTTAGGGGTTCGCAAACATCCAGCAATTCCATCGGTTCTCAGTTCTGCGGTTGATTGTTTAATACCATCGCGTACTCTCATGCGTCGAAAGACAGTTCCGTATAACCAATATTCGTTTTGCATCATTAAACGAATTTGGGCTTGATGTCGCTCGAACATCTGATTGAACAAATACTCTGTTCGTTCTTTTGCCCACCATTGTTCAGTTTCATCAACAATATCAGCTAAGTTGATTGTTCTTTGAGGTAAGTCTGGGACATTGCGAAGGCTCCATCTAATTGTCGGATTAGCAGCAATGAAATTTTTGACTTTTTGAGGTCTTGCATGGGTTGGCTTACTCATAATTTGTTCCAACTCATCACAAGTTTGTGATAAACCAAACAGATTACCTAAGATAAATAGGCGCACCCTGCTTTGTGGAACAAAATGGGCAGCATCGATGACCAGAATATCGACTGCATAACCAAGATTATTTAAGGCTGTTAATGCAACGATTAAATCTTCTCCACACCCGGAAGTGAGGAAACCTTCTACATTTTCAATAAGAATGAAGGGGGGTTTACCCCCACAGCGAAGTTCCCCCATTTCACTAATGAGTCGGACAAAGTCCCAAAATGTAGATGATTCTCCAGAGTCCAGCCCGGTCCTGGAACCCGCAACAGAGAGGTTGGCGCATGGGAAAGACGCATGAGCCAAAGTTACTTTGGGAACTTCGATTCCACTTATTTCTCTGATATCTTTATGATGGTAGTGCCCTCCTCTAAAATTCCCCTCGTACATTCGGCGCTTCTCGTCACTATAGTCAAGGGCATACTTCACTTCCCATCCTTGCTTAACAAGCCCCATTGTGACGAGCCCGATTCCTGCAAAAAAATCTGCTGCTGTTTTCTCAAGCTTCATTTACTCTCGTCATCTAGGGAATCTTTAACGTAGAAAAATGGTTCTTTGACGCTTTTGTGCCCAATAACCTGGACTTATTTAATTGCAACATTAGTATACCTACTGCTTTTTCCCTGTTCTGCTGCACTTACGTTTGATTTGGCAAGAACCGATAATTTGAGCAGCTTCAGCTTGACTTAAGCCAGCATGCTTACGAATTGTACGAGCCAGTTTTCCCAATTGCTCAATGTTTAGATAGCTCATTAAAGTAGATAATTATTATAGTCAAATTGACTATAATAATCAAGAAAAATTCAATAGATTCTTGGTTGTATAGTCACCCTATGGTTACCAGAGTATGGCTAAAAGCAGCGAAGACATTCCTATCTGTGTTTTCTACGATCAAAAATTGTAGAAGGGTGAGCAATGCCCACCCTTCTAGATTGTTGGTTTGTAATGGAGAAAGATTTCTCAGCTTATCAGTCTATGTCTAGATGTTGAGCTAAGAGCCTTTTACCATGAATGACTGCCGCAATAATTACAGTGTCTTCTTGAACTTGATAAATGATTCGATAAGTGTAAGCAAACAGTTCCCTAATAGTATCCTCGCTAAATTCTGGAACGATGGAACCTGAAGAGGGAGAAGTGCTCAACTTATCAGAGGAGTCAAGTATCTTCCGAACTACTGTGGCAGAAAAGGAAGCGGAGTCACGAAATATGTATGCCGCGATCGCGTCTACATCTTCGAGCGCTTTGGGAGACCAAACTACTCGATAAGCCATTTACTTAATAGCGCCTCGGCTTCTTCTTGAGAGATGATAGTTTCTCGATTGTCAGTGACTACCAATCCCTGACGAACTTTTTCAAGTACGTACAGATGATATTGAACATCTTCCACAGAACAATCGTCTGGTAGTTTGCTCAACAGAGATTGGACTTTTTCTTTTGTAGTAGTCATAGCATCTTTTTGAGAATATTTATATGAAGTAATTTTTAAGGGCGAGCAAAAAGCTCACCCTTTACTCTACATTTTGTTAAAGGTTGTCATAGTTAGCAATAGCCTGTTTCATTTTGTCCAAAATTTCAGGTACAGGCACAGTTCCTAACTCTCCAGAGGCGCGGGTGCGAATACTCAGGGTATTGGTTTCTACCTCTTTGGCTCCCACTACTGCCATAACGGGGATTTTCTCTTTTTCGGCATTGCGAATGAGTTTAGCGAGGCGATCGCCACTTGTATCCACCTCAGCGCGGATACCGATGGCTCTCATCTTCGCCGCCACGTCTTTGGCATAATCTAGTTGTGCTTCACCCACTGGTAGCAATCTTGCTTGCACTGGGGCTAACCACAAGGGGAAATCTCCGGCATACTCTTCAATCAAAATACCGATGAGTCGTTCCAACGAACCGAAAGGCGCACGGTGAATCATTACTGGGCGTTTGCGAGAACCATCTTCAGCGACGTACTCTAGCTCAAATCGCTCTGGTAAGTTATAATCTACCTGCACCGTTCCCAGTTGCCATTCACGATCAAGGGCATCACGAACAATAAAATCTAGTTTGGGACCATAAAAAGCTGCTTCTCCAATGCCTTCAAAGTGATCCATCCCCAAGGTTTCGACAGCGCGGCGGATGGCATTTTCAGCTTTGTTCCAAGCTTCATCAGAACCGATGTACTTATCACTTGCTGGATCGCGGAAACTGAGTCGTGCTTTAAAATTCCCTAGTCGCAGAGTCTTAATGACGGACAAAATCAAATCCACAACGTTGAGGAATTCGCTGTCGAGTTGTTCTGGCGTCACGAACAAATGCGCATCATCCTGAGTGAAGCCGCGCACCCGGGTGAGTCCGCCCAGTTCGCCTGATTGCTCGTAGCGATAGACGGTGCCAAATTCAGCTAAGCGCATCGGTAATTCCCGATAAGAGCGCAACTCGCTCTTATATATTTGGATGTGGAAGGGACAATTCATCGCTTTGAGAACAAAGCCTTGTTCATGTGCCGCGGCTTCCTCATCCTCTGCCATCATCGGGAACAAATCTTCTTTATATTTCTGCCAGTGTCCAGAGGTTTTAAATAAATCAACTCTGCTGATGTGGGGTGTGACAACCTGCTGGTAGCCACGTTTGATCTGTTCTTGCTTCAGAAAGTCTTCTAAAAGACTCCGCAACAAAGTTCCTTTGGGCGTCCACAATGGTAACCCCGGTCCCACTAGGTCGGAAAATATAAACAATCCCAGTTCCTTACCCAGTTTCCGGTGATCTCGTCGCTGGGCTTCTTCTTTACGCCGCTTGTACTCAGCGAGTTGTTCTGGCGTTTCCCAGGCGGTGGCGTAGATGCGTTGCAACTGCGCTTTGGTTTCATCTCCACGCCAATATGCACCAGCAACGCTTTCTAACTCAATCGCTTTCGGGTTGAGTTCGCTAGTGTTTTCCACATGAGGTCCAGCGCACAAATCCCACCACTGCTCTCCAAGGTGGTAAATCGTGATTGGTTCCTGTTTGATGTCTGATAGAATTTCTAGCTTATATGGTTCGTTAATTTGCTTAATACGGCTTTCAGCTTCTTCGCGGCTGACTTCTTCTCGAATGACTGGCAATTTCCGATTGATAATCTTCACCATTTCTTTATAAATGGCTTTTAAATCCTTATCAGTAAATGGTTCTGGATTATCAAAATCATAGTAAAAGCCGTTTTCAATCCAAGGACCGATTGTGACTTGTGCCTTGGGAAACAGCTTTTGTACCGCCATTGCCATCACATGAGACGCGGTATGGCGAATCTTCTTTAAAGTCTCTGATTCTGAGGTTCGCGGTAAATATATTTTTTCTGGTTCTTCTGGCTGATGAGAAGATGAGTTTGGCGACATCTGCTGCTGTACCATTGGCAAAGTGATTGTAAAAGATCATTTATGGGTTGGAGTTATGAAAAGATTTTCCCCAAAACTAACATGGGGCTACTTTTCCGTTTTTGTCATATTTTTATTTTTCCCAATTTTTATTCCTTGAGCAGGATGCTGTCGATTCATTAATCATATATTTGTGCTCATGCCTTCCTTCATAATATCTATTTTTAATAAGTTATCATGCCATTTCCTACCTATGTATAAATAAACAGTCAGTTTTTTATAGAGAATGCTTATCGCTTATCGCTCATGGTTACAAGACTTCGGAGCACTTAAAGCGCCAACCTAACCAGTAAAGTAGATTCCTACCGAGCCAAGACTTCGCCGTACTCATTGAAGTGTTCGCTCGTTTCATTGCCCCACATTTTTATGTCTGTGGCTCTTCTTTAAATATAACCACTTTAATTCCTGTTGGTTTAACTTAATATTTTAATCTTCAATTTAACGATGTCTAATAAAGAATAAAAACAAACTTCTGATTGATGACTAACAGTGATTTTTATGTACTTCGGATATTTTGTTGTGCACAAAAGCCAGGCATGCAAGTCTTTTCTTTGAAATCTAGATTTTATCTAATATTCTACAAGTTTAACTTTCATTGTGAGATAATATTACATTAATTTAACTTTACATTGCCGCCATTGCTTGTTTTTTTTCATCACCTAGTCTTTTGGGCAACAGGAATTGCAATAGGGGGAGCTAAAAAACGTTTATGCACACTTTGTTAACTGCTTGTTAGGGGAATGATGAGAAAACCATTCGGGTTTTTCTCGATTGGCTTTGCATACATTCACTGAGCAACCGAGGTCTCATCTGATTCATTAAGTGTTGAATAATACATATATATTAGTAGATTCTCAGTTTTTTTGTCTCTAATATAAACAGGTTTTTTGAGATCCCCCTTGGGTATCTGTACAATAGCCTAGAGAAGTTTATATAATATAGGGTGTGTAAATAATGTTACCAAGCATCAAAATTTTCTAACTTATGAGAGAGACGAGAGAAATGTTAAGAATCTTAAATAGAGTTAATATTAGTAAGAAAGTTAGGAATATCCTTCTCATTTATGCGAGACTCGAATTTACCAGAATCTGAACTGCTGAAAACAGTTTTGCAACCGCTGTTAGAAGATTTTCAGTACTGGTTTGCGCGATCGCGCGATTTTCTGGAAACAGAACAGCTGTCATTCATGACTCAACATGAACAATCTGACTTACTAACGCGAGTCAAGAAAGCGCAAGAGGAAGTAAACACAGCAAAGATGCTGTTTAGTGCAACTGATGGACAAGTCGGTATTGATATGGCAACGTTAGCGCCTTGGCATCAATTAGTAACACAATGTTGGAATGTGGCGATGCGCTTCCGTCAAGCGCGAGAAGTCTGAGCTGGGGTTTCCACCGCTCACGCGTAGCTTTGAAGCGGAGCGAGGCTGAAAACTATGTTATCTGGGTACGTTACTTTGTGAAGGGTAGCAAAATTAGCACTAATCAAGACGGTATGTAAGTCAGATAGAAAAAATTTTTTGACATCATCTGAGATAGGAAGTGATGTATATTATGTTACCAGTCCACTGTCCCGTAGGTTAAAAATTCCCCTTTTTATAAAGAGTATGAGCGCATAAAGATTGCGTTAACCATTGAGCATCACCGTAATTAACAGCATCAACCAACTCAACTAAGCAAAACTTTACAAGATATAGCTTTAAAATCTGCGAACTCTGGAGGAAAAACGATGTTACACCTGCTTTACATTCTTGCTTTTACCATCCTAGCTTTTATAGCTGTTGCTAACTTAATTCGCAACCTGATTATGTTCAGTTTTGATAGAGAGCGGATTTATCCACCCAGATCCGCAGCGATTGAAAATCAGGGCAGATATCCCTATAATTCATCAACCAAGCAGTTTAAACCCCATCCAGAATTATTAGATGCTGCTGGTAACTTAATTAAAGAGCCGCTTTTGGTGATGCGTTCGATTAATGTTGAAGACGCGCGCCAAAAACTAGATGCGCTTTACGAAGCTTCTCCAGGGCACAAAAGTGAGAATCAACAAGAGGAAGGCTAAAGCAGGGACTGGGGACCCTTGGATTGGGTATTAGGGAAGAAAAAGGACTGGTTGTATAGCGGTAGTCAAGAGCATCTTCCCATTCCGAGTCAAAACAGTGAACAGTGAACAGTTACCAGTTACCAGTCAATCCCCATCAATGAATTGAGGGGCTTGAAATAAGGATGCACTTTCATTATTTCTCCATCAATAAATTGAGGGGCAAGGAAGCGTCACCAGTACCAGCATGGTACTTGATAACTGATAACTGGTAACTGATTCGGTCAAGAGTCCCCAGTTCCTTATTTACGCTTCGATAACGACTCGGAGATTACCGCGTTTGTTGGCAACGCGACAAGCAGTTGTACTACCAGAACGCTCAAATTCCAAATCAAGTATGGTAGAACCAACTTTGAGATTGTGCAGTGACAAAGTGCTGATCGACTCTGGCAAAGTAGGGTCGATAATTCGTAAGCAGTTGTTGGGAGCGTCAGGCACCAAGTTTACTATCATTTGCAGCAACTGGAAGATACTACCAGTAGCCCATGCTTGAGGTGTACAGGCAACAGGATACTGTACAGGGGCGTTATCACCATTGCGCTCGTAGCCGCAGAACAACTCTGGAGGACGTTGATAGGGCTGCTGGTTAGTCATGTCGAATAAACCTTGAAAAAGTTCCAGGGCTTGATCGACTAAACCGAGCGATCGCAATCCCAGTGCAATCAACGAGTTATCATGGGGCCATACAGAACCGATATGATACCCCATTGGATTGTAAGCTGGTGACAAGCTATTCAGGGTACGGATACCCCAACCGTTAAACATATCTGGTGCCCGCAACCGTTCAGCAACACTGTAAGCTTTTTCGGGTGTGAAAATGCCTAAATGTAGGCAATGACCGGGATTAGACGTAATACTGTCTACCTGTTGACCATCTCCATCCAAAGCCAGCGCACAGAAATCCTGGTCTTCGATCCAAAAGTCTCTATTGAAACGAAGCTTGAGGTTTCTTGCTTCTTCTGTCCACCTGTCTGATAAGTCAATCCGCTTTTTCAGCCTGGCAATTTCTGCTAAGCGCAATTTGGCAGCGTAGACGTAAGCTTGTACCTCACACAAGGCGATCGGTCCGTTGGCTAACTCTCCCTTACGATTGACAATACAATCGCCAGAGTCTTTCCACCCTTGGTTAGCAAGACCACCTTTGGATTTACGGTAGTAGCTGAGATAGCCTGTTTCTCGAATGTTGCGGTCGATCCAGTCCATTGCCAACACAGCTTTGGACCAAAGTTGATCTAAAGTTTCGACATCATGAGTCCAAGCGTAGTATTCGGCATACAGCATCAGCCACAAGGGAGTCGCATCGACTGTACCGTAGTAAGGAGTGTGGGGAATTTCCTGACAGCGAGCTAATTCACCCAACCGCAACTCGTGTAAAATCTTACCTGGTTCCTCTTCGCGCCAATCATCATCAGTTTTGCCTTGGTATGTCGCCAGAAGCTGCAGAGTTTCTTTGGCAATTTGAGGGTTTAACATCAGGGTTTGGGAAGCTGTGATAATCGAATCGCGCCCAAACAGCGCGGAAAACCACGGCACTCCTGCGGAAACAGTCTTGTACTTGCCGAAGGACTGACGCAACAAATACATATCTTGCTCAGCTCGCTCAATAATGTGATTGAACGTCCCTTTGTCTGAGCGAATTCGTGTAATTTGTTGTACCCACTGTTGTTCCTCCATCATCTCAGACGCTTTCGCTTGCACTAAAGTGAAAGGCGCGTTGACAATGGAAGTCGATTTGTTGTTTGTCAAGAAATTGACTCGGTAGCCCAACTTTTGAGTTTCGTGAGAAGCCAACTCCAGCCGCCAAACTGCTGTGTAACCTTTGAAATAGTCTGGTTGCCTATGCTGGAATTGAATGCGAGATTCCATGAGTAAGCCATCCAGACCTTCATAAGCAAGGCTCAAGGATTGCTCTTTTTGTACGGGTGGCACAGATTGTGCAGAAATACCTTCACCAGTTGATGTTCCTTCTTCAGGTGTCGGTTCTACAAGGCGTAAAAGTCTACCCCGTTTTTGCCTGTCATAGCCCCGGACTTCAAATAAATCGGCAAAATCCGCGTCAAAACTAATACTGAGTTCAAAGCTGACGGAACTTGTGCTATAATTAGAAACTTCTAACTCTTCAAATAATGCTCCATTAAGTACGAGTTCCCGACGAATGCCCACTGTATCGGCTCTCAGACGGTCTTCGATTCTGGGATTGGTACACAAAATTGACAGAGAAAATCCTTTTTCAGCAGTGCTGCTCAGTAACACAGGAGAGTGTCCATCAATTTGCAACTCTAGGCGACTAAGAAAGCGTGTGTCACAGCACAATAGCCCCATACTGGGATTTCCATCATTGAGCGAACAGCCAGAAATATTGCCTAAAGTGTCTGTGACCAGAAATAAATCATCATCTTTAACCGTGAGTGTCGGTTGTGGTCTTTCACTTGTTACACAGGGCCATTCTGGAATAGGTATTTGATCGGCAGGAACAAAAGTTTTTCCGTCTAGAAAAATTTTTTCCGGTGTCATCAGCGTATCCGGTGTCATCAGCCAAAATTCCGTGTACAGGTCTAGTTTTTTATACGAGCATCAGCGTCAACAGGAAAAAAGACGCTGTTAGAAGCAGATTTGAGCCATTGAGCAAAAATCATAATCGCATACAGCTAGTCACAAAACATGAAGAAAGCCTTGATCATAAAATCTTTATAAATCTATGATTTTCTAAAAATTTTATGAAGAAGCTTAAAAGTATGGATTTCTACTTGTTTTCTTAGCCGCTTTTCTTCAGAATGGCAAGATGTAGACGCCCCTCGGCAGCAATATGGAAATAGGGGTTTTCCACAGCAAAACGCAACAGGTTAGTCACTTTTACCTAAACTGTTACTTAAAATTTCTTGTAAAGGGAATTAAAAAATAAATATATTATGTATAATACGAATCACTAATAATTATATACTATTATTACTAAAAT